>JALLOL010000001.1 GCA_027717875.1 Acidobacteria bacterium AH-259-L09
CAACTGGATGACGTTTCAAGTTGTAGATAAGCGAAGTGAGACCGAAGGCACAGGTTGAAGATTCGAATTGACAACCATACTCTGGAACGTGCCGAAGAACGAGGAACGAACCAAGATGAAATCCGAGATACGTTGGAAAGCGGTTTTCCTATGGAAGCGAAGCACGGCAGATTGGCCAAGTTCAAGGTATACGATTTCAAGCGAAAACGCCTCGGAAAGTTTTATGAGCAGAAGCGGGTCGAAGTAATTTATACTGTGGAAGAGGCGACATTGGTAAGTGTAACAGTCTACGTTTTCTACGGTCAGTGGAGTGACAAGGAATGAAGATTTACTACGACGACAAGAGCGACTTACTTTACCTCCGGTTTGATGACCGCATTCAGGAGTTAGAAAATAGGAAGGTCAGTGAGGACATCGTTCTAGACATTGGAGAGGGAGACAAAATTGTTGGTATCGAGATCCTCGATGCTTCAAGGCACATCAACCTCGAGAGTATACTTCCAACCCGGTATGAGTCCCCAAAGCTTGGGTAGCTTAGTTCCAAAATAGTGGTCCGTGTTTATCCGAAAAGATCCGTGTCTTCCGTGACCCCCAAAGTCGCTATGCATCATCCAAGACTCAAGCCATGGGGGAAGGTTGGAAGAATACCTGTGTACTTGGTCGGGGACGCCGCAGGTCAGGTGAAGGTCACCACTGTGGGTGGAACCGTGACCGGCATCCAGGGCGCCGATGCGGCCCGGGGACAAACAGGAAATCGATAGAAGAATGTCCATTTAATGTGCTGCGCTACCACTTAATCCTGTGAATGGACGGAGCCTCTGATGAAGGCAGAGCTGCCGTTTTTCACTTCGAGTAGGGCTTAGTCTTTTTCCTTATTCGGATAAAGCTGGGGGATGCCTATACCAGGCTTTGAAAACACCACCGCACTCGTCACGGGTGGGGCCGGATTCATTGGTTCTCACTTGGTGGAAGCTTTGGTGGAAAGAGGCGCCAAAGTCCGTATCCTAGACAATCTGGCGACCGGTAGCAGCGACAACCTTGCCCACTGCATCCACCGAATTGAATTCGTTAAAGGTGATATCCTTGATAAGGAAGTCTGTCGACGCGTCTGTCAGAATGTTGTGTACATCTTCCATCAGGCAGCGTTGACGTCCGTACTCAGGTCAATTGAAGACCCAGCCAACGCCATCTCCGTGAACGTAGCGGGGACTGCCAATATCTTTGCTGCTGGTCGGGATGCCCGGGTCCGTCGCATTATTTATGCGTCCTCATCCAGCGTTTATGGGGACAGCAAAATACTTCCCAAAAGGGAAGGGGAGGAAGGGCGGCCTTTATCTCCTTATGCACTTTCCAAACTCATGAACGAACAGCTGGCCGAAATCTTCGCGGGTAGCTATGACATGGAACTGATCGGTCTTCGCTACTTTAACGTATACGGTCCCCGACAGGATCCAGACAGGACCTATGCAGCTGTCATCCCCAGGTTTTTCAAAGCCTTTGGTGAAGGAGACAATCCCGAAATCTATGGAGACGGGGAACAGACCCGCGACTTCACCTTCGTGAAAGATGCCGTGGCGGCGAATCTGCTCGCTGCAGGGGCATCTAAAGTCGCCTGTGGGCACGCTTACAATGTAGGGGTAGGAAGTGCAACTTCCATTAATCAGTTGGCTGCAAAGGTTGGAGAACTTATGGGTCGAAGCTGTGCACCTCTTTATCTTCCACCGAGGCCGGGGGATGTAAGGGTCTCCCTGGCAGGTATTGAGCAGATTAAAAAGAGCCTCGGTTATGAGCCCGCGTATGATCTCGCAAAGGGACTCGCTGAGTTATTTTCACAGGTTGCGTAGTTCCGTATGGAGGATGAGCTTTGGCAAATCTATTCCGATGAAATTCTCAGAGGAATTGATTCCTCGTTCGGGATCTAATTACGTGCTTTTTGGGAACCAAGTAGCCGGGTCTTGGAGGCAGGCCATCCTGGGAATTTTGGCTCTGAGCAAGCGAAGTCAGGATCCAGCTTGGTGGAATGAACCGCCGGGAATCGGGAATGATGATAGATTCTCTTTTTGCTAACATTGTCTACTTTCTCAGCAAATGCTCTCAGCGACGCGGACGAGATGACAGCATATACTTGTCGGCGTTTAGATGACAGTCGAGCGACGTCAGCATCCGTTTGCTACCGGACCTAAGTTGGGCCCAGCCTGGATTCCGAGAGCACAAGTTGAATGAAAAAGGTCTCAATATTAGCAGGTCGAATGTCCTCGCCATTATTCCTGCCCGCGGTGGATCGAAGAATCCACCTAGAAAGAACATTTTGGCGTTTAAAGGTAAGCCTCTGATTGTTCACTCTATTGAGCAGGCTCTCGAAGCAGAGCTCGTGGGTCGCGTGATTGTTAGCACTGATAGTGAGAAAATCGCGGAGATTAGTTTGCAAGCTGGAGCTGAAGTTCCTTTTATGCGGCCTGGTCAGTTAGCGCGGGATCACTCAACCGATCTGGAGGTCTTTCGCCATGCGCTAAGTTGGCTCGCTGAGCATGAGCACTATACGCCAGAGATTCTTGTGCACTTGCGTCCAACTGCGCCACTGCGTCCGCCAGGGCTGATTGATATGGGTGTTCGGAGACTTTTATCTCATCCTAAGGCGGATTCATTGCGGACGGTGATCCTTACCAGGCATACACCATATAAGATGTGGCGTCTCAACGGTGACTATTTGGAGCCTTTGCTTACACATTCGCCATACTCCGAGCCGTACAATATGCCCCGGCAGTTACTTCCGAAAGTATATTGGCAGAATGCCTACTTGGATATCACGCGTCGGTCAACGGTGATGGAAAAGGACTCAATGACCGGCGAGCGGATTCTGGCATTTGTCATGGCACCGGACCATGATGTGGATATCGACAGCCAGGGAGACTTAGTGCAGGCCCGAAGAAAGTCTGAATCTGCACAAAATAATCGCCGAAATGATGGACAGCGAGCGGGAGAGGAAACACCACCCAGTGGAGACTTTCGAGCTTAGCAACCATATCCGGGTTAACATGTCACACGCGATACTCCTCGTATACCGTTATATGACAGGCATCTATATGCTCGGTGATCTTTCATTTCTACAGTTCGTCAGTGGCTTTTGCAAGGGCAAGCGCTGCGCCTTGGATCACAGGCGGGTGCTAACTGTTTCAGGTAATGGGATTGGAGGGCTGGAGCAGCTGATTTGCGTTCAGTGGGGGTTAGATAAGTTGGAGATTATGGCTGTAACTCCCTTGCAAATGCACATCTTACGGTTGTTGATGGATGCGACACCACAGGAGGTAGTCGATCTCTTGCGCTGGGCCCAACAAAGGGTAGCGGATTATCCCTGCTTGAGTGAGCTCTTCGCTTTACCGGGCCTGGTGTCGTACTGGCAACAGCAGTGCGCAAGCTGGCAGTCACCCCAGCTAAAGGGCAAGGTTCACTTGTACGGTGGTTCGCCGTGGGACTTGCGGGGGAGTGAAATCTATGATGTTGTACTGCTCTCCCACGCTCAGAAAGTGATGCTAGATGTTGATGGAAAGCAGCTTCTGTCGCTGGTAAAACCCGGCGGCTTGCTTGCGGTTGTCACGCCAGTAATTTTCCACCCCAATGGGTTGAGGGGGAGAATGCCGATGCGGTTTACCGATCTGCCTGTGGTCGAATCTGCGAAGCAAAAGTTGCGCGAAGATACATTACCTTTGGCCTACGATGTGGGAGATGACCAGCCGAGTCACATACGTTGGTCACTCGAGCCTGCGGATACGGTGCATGTCGTGTCGTTTTCTATCGCTAGTCCTATGCGTTCTGTGCTTGTTGGTGAACTTTTGATCCAAGCGCTAGACACCCCCTTGCCTGATACAGTGAGGTTGGCAACATTGGAGTCCGCAATCTCCCAAGTCGAGCCTAGTGCTGGTGCTGGAACTGAATCACTCCTAATCCTGCTTGCTGAGAAAGGAGCATAGAATGCTTGGAGTCCATTCTTTTCCTTTTGGGCCACACACCGTGAAACGAGAGGGCGGTTTGTTCCTTATATTTGAAATGGCAAATAATCATCAAGGGAGCCTCGACCACGCCGTTAAGATTATTCGCGCGATGGGGAGCATTGCGAGGACGAAGGGAGTTGCTGGTGCAATTAAGTTTCAGTTTCGTCAACTCGAGTCACTTATACACCCGGGTTTTCTTCACTCCCGACTGCCCACCTCCTCCAACAAACACGTGAAGCGGTTTATACAGACTCGGCTGAGCTACGAACAATATGAACAGTTGGTTCAAGAAAGCCACGACAATGGTCTAGTGCCCTTCGCCACGTCATTCGACGAGGCCTCCGTGGACTGGTCTGAGAGCTTAGAACTGCCAGTGATCAAGATCGCGAGTTGTTCAGCAACCGATTGGCCCTTGCTGCGCCGCATTGCTCAGGCGAAGACACCTGTCGTCTGCTCCACGGCTGGCTGCTCCTGGTTAGATATTGATAATGTCGTTACTTTTTTCACGGAACGTAAGATCCCCCTGGCTATCATGCATTGTGTGGGCCTATACCCGGTGCCGCGCCAGCATGTCTCGATGGATCAGGTGCGACAACTCCGCCAGCGGTACCCGGATCTGGTGATCGGTTACTCCGGCCACGAAAGCGTGGACGACCTGGACTTGGTTCAACTGGCAGTTGCCGTTGGGGCCGCACTGCTGGAACGCCACGTCGGCCTGCCAACCGATACTATCTCGTTGAATGCTTACTCGCTCTCGCCCGAGGATGTCGAGCACTGGGTAGACTTGGCACTGAAGGCGCACCAAGCCATGTGCATCGGAGACAAACAAGTTCACCTCGACACTGAGATCAGAAGCCTTAGCGAACTCAAACGAGGTATTTATGCGAAAGTATCGAAGAAATCAGGCGAGTTCTTGGAACCGGATGACTTGACGCTAGCAATGCCCTGCCTGCCAGATCAGTTTAGCGCTTCTGAGTTCGACGATGTCATTGGGTTACCAGTGCCCCACCAGGGGATCGCTGCGATGATGCCGGTCATGAAGAAAGGTGGTGTCGAACCGCTTGTGGAAATCTACGCTAGCAGTATCGTCGAGCGGATCAAAGGTATGCTGAAGGAGGCTAAGATCGCTTTGCCAAGTGGCACCCCTGCGGAGCTGAGCCACCCCCATGGTCTGAGGTCATTTGAGAAAGCTGGCGTGGTGATTATTGACGTCGTGAACCGCGAGTACTGCAAGAAGTTACTCGTCCAATTGCCGGGACAGGACCATCCACCTCACAAGCACATCAAGAAAGAGGAAACCTTTCAGGTGCTCATGGGCGAGTTGGAGGTTGAAGTGAGTGGTGAGACAGCTTTACTCAAGGCAGGCGAGAGCCTCACTATTCCGCGTGGAGTGTTGCATGCTTTCCGCACGAAAACCGGCATGATAATGGAGGAGATTTCTACGACCCACATCAAGGGGGACTCTTTTTATCTGGATGAGAATATTCCCTCGGACCCGACTACACGTAAGACACCCGTAGTGCTGTGATTTTCCCAACCCAGCAACTCCTGAGAGAAGCGGGGCGAAGGGCAGGGCATGCGTAGTGCCGACTGTTGTGTGGGACTGCGATGACGTTCTGAATGACCTCACTCGCTGTTGGTTGGAACAGTGGTGGAAACCGACTCATCCTGAGTGCGAGCTTTTGTATGAGAATTTGACCGAAAACCCACCTCATCGCTTACTGGGTGTTAGCCAGACAGACTATCTCGCATCCTTGGACGCATTCAGGCTCTGTGAAAAGGCCGAAACTATGGAGCCAGTTCCAGAAGTGGTAACCTGGTTTCGGCAATATGGTTATCAGTGCCGGCACATGGTCTTGACCGCTAGGTCTGTGGACACTATACCATCTGCTGCTGCCTGGACGTTTCGCCACTACGGCATCTGGGTGCGATCTTTTCATGGTATCCCTTCCTTGCGAAAAGGCCAAGTCGTTCCCCAATACGATGTCGGCAAAGCCGAGTACTTGCACTGGTTGGGAAAGGGTGACGTGCTGGTCGAAGACTCGTTGATGAATCTCCAGATGGCTGAGCGTTACGGCATGGCAACTGTACTGATTCCAAGACCCTGGAATGGAACTCCTGGTCAGATAAGTGACGCATTGGATCGTCTAGTGGACATACTCAAGGTTCTCTAGCGACGGCTCGTGTGCTAGCCTCTTTCGAATTCCTGTTCTGGTACGAGGTCGGGCTCCGCGCTACTCTCATTCTCCTAGTCGGGGGCTGGTGTGTTGTTCGTCAGAACCGCCAAGCAGGAGTGATTGAGGCTGCATCCGTTCAGCTTCAGAGAGTTTCTTCAGTAAATGAAGGACTCAGCGATGGAAGCAGGAGAAGGTGCAAAGTAAATTGCCAGTGATGGAGCATTTGGTGGTTCCTTGGGTTGTGCTATCATTAGTTTAAGACTTGTGGCTGTGCCTGGAGTTCAGCGACAATAAACACTGACCAACGGGAAGATCCATTCCTGTTTGGAACTGAGTTCAGAGGGAGGACTAGACAATGGCTGAGATCTGTGTGTTGTTTATATACCCCAACCAACGTGCGGAGAGTATGGTACCCCCTTCCATTGCTATCTTTTCCCGGCTCTTAAAGGATCGGGGATTTGCCGTTGATTTGTTTGATACAAGCAACTACGACATCGACGCTGATTACTACACTAATGCTGCTAATGCTGACAAAGAACGCGTCCTCAACCTTGAGTTCCGCCCCTTTGAGTCTCGTGCCGAAGCGAATAAGAAGCACAGGAACGCTGTTGAAGACTTGGTCCGAAAGGTAGAGGTGTTTCAGCCGGACTTGATTGCTGTAACTGCGACTGAGAGCACTTTTCTCTTAGCTGTACAACTACTTAAGGCTGTAAGACACTACAAGATACCGACTCTTCTAGGTGGTGTTCTCGTAACCTTCGCCCCCGAACGGGCTATAAGCTTTCCGGAGATCGACATGATTTGTGTTGGAGAGGGCGAGCACGCAATTGTCGATCTGTGCGAGCTAATGCGGGCCGGGAAGGATTATTCCAAGGTTACCAACTTGTGGATTAAGAAGAAGGATGGGACCATCATCCGTAATTCGATCAGAAAGCCGGTCAATGTTGATGAAACCCCGCTGCTTGACATCGGGATTTTTGAGGAAGGCCGCCTGTATCGCCCAATGGCAGGCAAGATTTACCGTATGCTGCCCGTAGAAACTCACCGTGGATGCCCGTATACTTGCACTTTCTGCAATTCACCCTCACAAAACACACTTTACGCGAAAGAAACCAACAGTAACTTCTTTCGAAAGCGCTCAATGGAGAAGGTCTACGAAGAGCTCCTATACTACCGAGACGTACTGGAAGCCGAATACATCTATTTTTGGGCTGATACGTTCTTTGCTTACTCAGCCACGGAATTTGATGCTTTTTGTGAGATGTACTCAGATATTAAACTGCCCTTCTGGTGTCAGACGCGTCCAGAGACTGTCACACACTATAGGATTAAGCGACTGAAAGAAGTGGGCATGCACCGAATTAGCTTCGGGATTGAGCATGGTAATGAGAAATTCAGGCGAGAGGTTGTCGACCGTCGATATTCTAATCAGCTTGCCATAGATGCGCTACAGATCCCACCCCAGTATGGTGTGCCCTTCAGCGCCAACAACATCATCGGATTTCCCGACGAAACCCTGGAACTGGCAATGGATACGGTGGAACTGAATCGTCAGTTTAATGCTGACACCATGAGTTGTTCTATTTTGCAACCCTACTACGGCACGCCACTCAGGCCAATCTGTGTTAAAAAGGGTTATCTTAATCCAGATGCTATCTGTCCGGCTAACTCGGACGACACTCTTCTAAAGATGCCTGGCTTTAGGCGAGAGGAAATGAAGGGGCTAAGGCGTACATTCGCCATGTACGTCAAATTCCCGAAGGACCGTTGGCCCGAAATCCGGTTAGCGGAACAATTGACGCCGGAAGGTGACGCCATTTGGAACAAGCTCCGCGAGGAGTTTTCAGCCACATACTTCGCTTCACCCGATACTGAGATAGAACTGTCCAGCTGATCAGTTGGGTAAGCCGTTTCCAGTGTGGTTTAGGCTCCAGACCAAGGTTCCTTACGACCCTTAGAAGCACACACTTTCACGACAGACTGACCCCGATTAGTGTGGCGCTATCGTCCCTGTTCAGTGCGCACCTAACGAGCGTATCCAGGGGGCCTAAAACACATTGAGAGTCATGGCAGCGTAGCGTCACCAGCACACTCTCAGCGCGACGGCGCCACCTGTACAACAGGAGAGGAGACAAATGGAGTGGGTTAAGTGTGACCTTTGTGGTTCAAGCGATGTCGCTGTGGTTGAAAGAATGCGGTCAGACGGTACAGATGGATGGACAGACGGCTTAGAACTGGTGAATGTAATCTGTAAAAACTGCACGTTAGTCTATGTTAATCCCAGAATGTCTGCACAGGAGTAAGGCCTCTACTACAGAATTCGATATAAGCGGCGCTTTGGTGACAGCCCGGCGCCCCCACCCCCCGCTATGCTGGACATCCAAAAGAGGGCCAAGTTTGTCGCGGAGTTTTGCGCTCCCTATCTTCGGGCTGGGGCGACAGTGCTGGATGTTGGGTGTTCAACCGGGGAGATGCTGGTACAGATGCGGGACGGGTTTGGGTGCCACGTCATGGGGATTGAGCCTTCTGACGGACACCGAAAATATGCAGAAAGTGTACATGGCCTGCAAGTCTTCGGCGGAGCGCTAGATGAGTTTGAACCCGGAGACTGTAAGCCGGATTTGATCATTCTCTCTCATGTTTTGGAGCACTTTATCAGTCCACGGACAGCCCTGGCTAGAATCCGCCAGATCATAGCTGACATGGCAGTTCTGTATGTGGAGGTCCCAAACCTGTTCGTTCATAAATCATTCCGTCCTGGTCACACGTATACTTTCCATAAGGCAACCCTGGCCGCTATGCTGGCATTTACAGGCTTTGACGTCTTTAAAAGCTACGTCCATGGCTACCCGGGACAGCCGTGGATTGGTTACAGCATCTCCGTGCTAGCAAAACCTGTCCGACACAGCCGCCCAGCCTGCTATACCACGGTTATGCGCAAGCGGCGGTTAGGAAGAATAGTTGGTGCCTCCCCTGAGCTGCTGACAAGTAGCCGCGTAGGTCTTTTGAAGCTATTACAGCGCGTTCTCGGAAAGGCACTTTACGCAAAACTTAGAGGCTATTACCGGAGACTGTGGCGGATATCCTGAACCAAGGGAAGAAGTAGCAATATGCTTGAACCAAGTAGGAGGAAGATTACAGGCCGAATAAAGGAGTTTCTGCATTACAGGATTGGACCCCACCGACAGCGGGCTTTGTGGACCCAGTATGGGAGAGCTACCACAGGTATAGATATAATTCCTACCTCATCTCAAGGACTAAAAATTCTCGTATGGCTTTTCCGTGTCACCTCGTATCCCACCGCTGTGGAAGCAACCCTTGCGGCTGCTCTGCGGCTCCGGGGTCATCGTGTGACGCTGTTCGCCTGTAATCGCGTTGTGGACATTTGCGACAATCACATGCTAGGGGACGATAAGGACAGCATTTGCCACCGATGTTGCTACGGTGCCTCCCTGCTAGCCCAAAAAGGTCATCTGCCGGCCCTGAACGGGCCCGACTTGGTCCCCTCTCAGATCATCATGAAGCTGGATCAAATTGCTCAGGAAACGCCCGTGGAGGACATTGGCAAATACGAGTATAAGGGGATTCCCTTGGGAGGTCTCTGTATCTCTTCCGTGCTCCGCCACACCCTGAAGGGGGAGGTAGATCCCGAGAGAGATGAAAGAATTATTCGACGCTACTTTCGGTCCGCCCTAGGCATTTGTGAGACAGCTGATGCGGTGTTGGAACAGCTCGCCCCTGACAGATTACTCACTTCCCACGGCATTTATATCTCCTGGGGGATTGTCATGGAGCTGGCTAGACGGAGGAATATTCCTGTTACAGTATGGGGAACGGGCTACCCCAGGCCCACCCTGTTGTTCGTGCACGGGGATACCTACCACCGAGCGCTAGGTGACGAGGGGTGCGAGGCCTGGGAAAACGGGGATCTAACCGAGGACGAGGCAGATCGGTTGGATAAGTATATCAATTCGAAGTGGGAAGGCTCCTTCCAACACGACCACCGAGCCTATTACACGGACAGGGAGTTTCAGAATCCGGAGGAGATTCGCAGGGGACTGGGGCTGCGTGGCGCCAGGAAGACGATTGCATTGTTTCCCGATATTGTGTGGGATGCGGAGGGCGTGTACGGAAAGGGGGCTTTTCCGAATAGGATGGAGTGGCTCAGGCAAACCGTGGCTTGGTTTATCTCTAGGCCGGATCTCCAGCTCGTCATTCGGGCTCATCCCTCGGAAGTCCGGGCCCCCAAGGAAACTCGTCAAAAAGTACTGGATGAACTGGAGGCTTGTTTTCCCAGACTGCCAACTCATATTAGGGTCATTCCTCCAGATGACCCACTGAGCAGTTACGAGGTGGCTAACATCATCGATGTGGCCTTAATGCACAGTACCAAATTTGGCCTGGAGTTAGCCCTTCGCGGTGTTCCTGTGGTTGTCTGCGGCAAGGCACCCTATCGCAATAAAGGGTTCACGCATGACGTGGTCACGAGAGAGCAATATTTCGACCTGTTAGAGAGATTACAGGACCTTCTTCCAATGACTGAGCAGGAACTCCAAAGGGCTAGACGATACGCCTACTACTTCTATTTTCGCCGACACCAGACCCTGGACCTTGTGCAGGCTACAACCATTCTAGAATCCGCCCATCAAGCCTTGGATCTAACGGTCGGTTCCAGTCCCGCCGAGGATATGTTTGCCTTTTTTCCTCTGGCCAAGTTGAAATTCCTCTGGAGTCGTTACGCGCTAAGTGGTACTCGCTTCAACTTTCGGTCTATCGACGAGTTAAAGCCTGGCAAACACTCAGTGCTGGACTTTTTGTGTGACCGTATCGTTCACGGAGGTGACTTCGTACTGCCGACCCACATAGATAAAGATCTTTGATGGCTAAGCGTGCTTAATATGCGAGCTCCAAGCGCTGGCCAATTCATGCGGGAGTTACTATCAGACGGCAACAGACATTGCCTCCTAGGAGAGCGCTATTTGATGCAGCACTATATACATTTGCTAACTCCTGGGCGGCGGGGCTGGCGCTGATTGCCAGCATCGCAGCGCGGACCTTGGTAGTGCCGGCAGCCTTCGGTGCTTCCGCTTATGTACGAAGCATTTGCACCTACTTAGGCAGTTACAACGGGGTTTACCGAAATGCTATAGATCGGGAGGTGCCGTCCTATCGAGCCCAGGGGAAGTCGGAAAGTGTGGACTCCGTTCTTGAAGTTTCTTACACACTGCTTTTCTTATCAGTGCTGCTGGAGTCTGCTGTCCTGGGCGGGATTGCGCTTGTTGTACAGGACCTCTTTCTTCGCCTGGCCTTTTTCACGATGGCCGTTGTCAATTTCTTTGACTCCTTGGCAATTGCCGATAAGATTACGCTTAAAGCTACCGTACGTTTTCGTGCCTTGGCGGCGGTACAACTAATTGGCAGTGTCCCACAGGCGACGGTCCTAATCATTTTCTCGTGGCTTTGGGGGTTTTACGGATACTTTTTGGCATTGGCCGCAGCTGCTGCGATCCGGTTAGCGATCTCTCGTTTCTTCTTGAAGCAGGGATGGCGGGCTTATTTATTCGGTGCGCTCGAGTGGAGTATTGTCCGGGATGTACTCAGTGTGGGAACAGGCATTGCCTTGTTGACCTTAACACGACAACTGGCGTTGACCCTGGATCGCTTCTTTGTCGTGGGTTTTCTTAGCCTGACGGACCTCGGCTATTACTCTTTGGGCAGTTCGATGGTGTCTACTCTCTTCCTTCTCCCAAACTCGATCTCGGGCGCCTTTTTCCCCCGCATGATGGGGCTTTTCAGCACCGGCCAACTGAATCAGGTGCGAAACACTGCATGGAATCTCCAAGCCACGATCGTGCTGACAATGGCAGTGGCCTTCGGCGGATTGGCACTGGTAATAAGCCCAATGGTGGAGTTTGTACTGCCCGATTATCTCCCTGCTGTTCCAGTGTTCGAGATCATGATCATCGGTGGTTATCTCTTTGGGGCCCAGGCCGTGGCTTTGCAGTTGCACATGGGAATGCGGCAGCTGCGAATTGCCATACTGATTGGTCTTACAGGCGCTGGGATAGCTGCTTTTCTAAACTTCATGCTGGTCGGATTTGGGCTGATCGGCGTCGCTACAGCCAGTTCCATCGCCCTGGGTATCTTTGCCCTACTTTTGAACTTGTCTGGAGAACGGATCTTGCAAACCCACGGGCTTGTCCTCTGGCTACTCACAGGACTGTTGCTGCTAGGTGGACTTTACAGTGTCCTCCATGTGGTGGGAAGAAACGCTGGGATCCTGTACCTAGTTGCTCTTGCAGGTGGAAGTACCTCGTATTTGACCCGGCTGCATCAAATCCGGTGGCGCCAGCTGCCGGCAATGGTGTCGAGCTACCTGTCAAGAGGTGTTAAAGGAGAAGTGATACCTAGTGTCACCGAGGGTGGTCGTTAACAACAACCTTCTGTTTGTACACCAGTATAGGATATGAGGCTATCGCACTGGATCATGGGGACGCTCGTTGGTTGTGCGGCTGTATTTGTCGCAAAGGCGATCTGGGATTTTGATGCTGCCCTCGGGTTCCGGACATCATTTATCGCGGCAGGGTATTGCTTGCTCTGTGTTCTTTTGCTCGCGAAGAGTAGCGGCGTCTCGAGGATAGTGATGCTCGTGGCGTTCCTGGGCATTATCCCAGCTTTTGTGCTCCGCTTACTCGTGCTCAGCTTCGACGACAGCATGTTCCAGTTTAGTCACTTGGTGACCCTCTCAAGGGAGACAGTTGAGCGAGTACTTTGGTTTATGGCTGGGGGCACGTTTGCCTTTTGGGTTGGTTTGAGATTGACCGCTCAGAGAACCTGCCGATCAACGGATGGAAGCAGGGCCACAAACCAGCTCCACTCGGTGATGCACTACCGACACCTCTTGTTAGCGATCGGTCTCGTGGTCGTCAGCATTCCCCTGTTCATCTACGCCCGACTTGGTGACCAGTGGACCTTTAGTGAGCAGGCGTTTCTCATGCGGTTTCTACCCGTGGAAGGGATGGTCTTCGTCCTAATGTATCTGGCGGTTCGATACTGGAAGGGCCTGAGCCTGGGGGAGAAAGCCGCCTTGATCATGTTTTTTGTCCTTAACTTCTTTGCCGAGTTCTCCCTTGGCCAGCGGGGTGCTCTTTTTCGTCCCGCCATTTTGTGGCTGATCGTGATGATTCTTGTAAAGTGGGATCCCAGGATTCCTATTAGATGGGTGATGGGAGTCGCGCTCATTATTCCATTTGTGCTACCCGCGTTCTTGGAACTAGTCGTCATTGCGCGTGACACCTATTACAAGGGCGGAACTCTGTCGAGTTCTGTGGAGCAAATAATGGATGAGGGTGTGCTTAGTATTAGTTTTAAGGATACGGCACTTATGTTCAGCAACCGATTGAACGGGTTCGATGCTTCAGTGGCGGTGATGAACTATCACCCTATGGGGCTTGAGGCCTATTCAACCCCTGTTGCGCTGCTCAAGTCCACTATGGGTTACCTAGTCCCTGACAACGTCTGGTCCTCAGACGTTCCGTCATTGGGCAGACAATTTGCCATCTTCTACCAGGGTATAGTCGGGAGGCACTCAGGGGCGTATTCAGGGTTTGGCGTTTTTTACCATTACTTTGGCCCTCTTGGCGTGTTTGCCCTGGGAGGGCTGGGAGCGTTTATTGGGGCGGTCTTAGTGAGGCTACTCAGGGGTGGTGTACTGTCAGGTCCACTGTCAGGGTTTCTTCTTCATAACTTTGTTTGGATGGTGTTCACCAGTGGTAACCTTGACAATTATATCGCTACATATTTGTCCAATGCATTGCTGGTCGGTCTCATTCTCTGGACAATCATCGTCCTTCATCAGGGTGCAAGACCGGTGAAGGAAAATGTTAAACCCGAGAGATGTCGGAGACCACGCGTTTCCGCAGAAGGTCGGGAGGTTCGCCCCAATATTTCCTAGTAGGCGCAGCTTACGTCTACGAAATAGTCGTGAACACTTGGTAGTGCATTAATAAATGAGAGCTTGTATTCACCAGCCGGATTTTCTGCCCTACATTGGATTTTTCCACAGGCTCTTTTATATCGATGCTTTTATTATCTTGGACACGGTGCAATTCAGAAGAAGGTTCTGGCACCATCGGAACCGCATTCGAAACCGGAAAGGCGCATTTTGGCTAACCGTCCCTGTTAAGGCCTTACCCCGTGGTGAAGCAAAAATAAATAAGGTACAGATTGATAAGTCTCAGCACTGGGTAACACGTCATCTTCGTGCCCTTGAATTCAACTATCGAAGAACTCCCTGTTTTGAAAGAATTTTTCCTCCTATCCAGTCAGTGTACAAAGCAGGACATAGTTACCTAGCCGCGTTCAACGAGCTGCTGATTCGGACGGTGGTACACCTCTTAGAGCTAGATATTCCCTTTTATCATGCTTCCAGCGTTCCCGTTTCTTCCTCATCCAATTTGCTTCTCATTGACCTGTGCAAAGCTGTTGGGGCCAATGAGTATCTGACAGGAGATGGCGCTACTGGCTACCTGGATGTCGGTCTTTTTCGGCAATCCGGCATCCGAGTTTTTCAGCAAAATTTTCTCCATCCCCTCTACACGCAACAACATGGTGACTTTATTGGTCACCTCTCAATTGTGGACTTGCTTTTCAACATGGATCGGGAAGGAGCCGCTCAGACGGTAGCACAAAGTGGTATCCCAACAGAACTCTTGCCTTAGAGATTGCGCAGGCCCACAGGACTTGCCACGGAGATATTTGTGAATTACTGGGAATCGCGGAAAAGGGATTTTCGCATAACTCGGAGAGAGATTACAACTTTCCTGGACTGAGTCGAGGGGAGGTGAGTGAAAGGGATACTGGGATTTGAACGAATTTTATGTATCTCAGCGCATCTGGACGACGCAGAGTTTGGTTGTGGGGGGATGATTGCTCGATTCCGAGAATACACTGAATTCTACATTTTGGCACTTAGCCAAACTCGCCGTTCTTTTTCTGGCAAGCTTCAAGAACAACGGGATCTCAATGAGGCTTATGCGGCGCTGAGACATCTTGGACTCCCGTCCGAGCGTTTAATTCTTCCGGACATCGAGATACCAGGCCAACTCTTCCCCGAGTATCGGCAGCGCATACTGGAAACCCTGTATGAAGTAAAAGAGCAGGTGGGTCCAGACGCCGTGTTCGCTCCTTCTATTAACGATATTCACCAAGATCACCAAAGCGTTCAATGCGCCGCTCTAAAAGCATTTAAGCGGAAGAGTGTTTTTGGGTACGAGATCCTAAATAGTGCTCATGGTTTTATACCTACGTTCTTTGTTGCTTTGGATATTTCTCATTTGCGAGCGAAAACAAGCGCCATAGGGGAGTATCGATCTCAGATGGACCCCACCATCACGACAGCGGATTATTTTTCCGAAGACAGGATCGTAAGTCTTGCAAGCGCAAGAGGCGCAAGAGCTGGTTGGCAATACGCTGAAGCGTTTGAGGTGTATAGCTTATTCTCAGAGTCTAGCTTACAGTCCTGATTCGAACGAGAAGCTGTATTAGGTGTCAGTGAAAAACAGCTTCAAAGGTCACTTCTGATGTTCCAGTGCGTGCTTGATGATGGAGCAGAACTGCGACTCCTCTCAGAAGAGCATGCGGAGACACTGCTTGCCTTGATTAAGGAGAACCACGCCTATTTAAGAGAGTGGTTGCCTTGGGTTGATGGTGTAACAGCGGTGGACGACGTGAGAACTTTCATCCGGAATGCTTTACAGCAATTTGCGGACGGCCGTGGATTCCATGCCGGCATTTGGTTTAAGAATGAATTAGTGGGTGTAATTGGTTTTCACGACATTAATTGGACGCACAAAGCGACTAGCATTGGATATTGGCTTGTGGAAGACTTCCAGGGTCGTGGCCTCATGACCAAAGCATGTCGTGCCTTGGTGGAGCACGCTCTGACCGATTTGGGCGTCTACCGGGTAGAGATTCGCTGCGCCACCGCGAACAAGAAGAGCCGTGCTATTCCAGAGCGTCTGGGATTTACGCTTGAAGGAGTAGCGCGCCAGTCGGAATGGCTATCTGACCATTTCGTCGATCAAGCAATTTACGGACTGCTGGCGCAGGAGTGGGCAGCGACTGACAAGAAATAGAACATTTACAGAGAAGGGAGCCTTGGCTGATTTCCGAAAGTTAGAAGACTATCGTTTTCGTGATGGCATATATTTTCCCCGGCAGGAAACAGTTCTTTCTCGGTATAAGCTTGCATGGGACGACAACGTATCTAAAGATCACATCGAGGCTGCCATAGGACAGTATGAAGGAAAAAGAGAGGATTATGCAACTTTGACCTCCCAGGTGAAGATTTTTAAGGATTTCCCTACAGATAGACACTTCGATTCAATCCTTGAAATCGGCTGTGGCTATGGGAGAATTCCTTTATACCTCTCAAAGGAAAAGAACCTCAGCTGTAATCGGTATTATGGGGTTGATCTATCTGAAAAAATGCTCAGACACCTGCTGGGGTACAACGAGCAATACAATTTCTTACCATCAGCAGAGATCGTCTTAATCTGCCAATCGGCGGGAATTTTGCCTTTGGAGGATGATTCGATCGACTGCGTCGTTTCCTCCGCTGTTTTCTGTCACATGGCGAAAGAATCCGTTAAGAAGGCCCTCGCTGAGATAAGCCGTATCATAAAACCTGGAGGGGTGTTCATCTTTGAGGATAGTTTCCCAAATCGGAATTGTTTTGCCAATATGCCGACATACATTAGGACGCAAATTCCAATAAAACTTGTCCTGTATCACAAGAAGTATTATTCCAAGGATGAAATAAAGGACCTTTTCAGTAATTGCAAAATAAGGACCAAGTGTCCGAATTATGTTATAGAGCCGACTGGCTATAAAGCTCTGCCAAAGCATATTGGTAAGCTACCTGTTCCTTTTGCAAAGACGATTAACCGAACAGTGCGTTCGTTCCACGCTCCCAAATGGGTACAGAGTATTTTGACGTCCGCCTATCGCGTTTATACAGATGGCTTTTAATCTTCACTTTGAAGGGGACGATATTCCTGTAGGCGAAGGGGCATAGTCAGATGTCATGACGGGTGGACGGCTGGCTTGCCAGTGGTCAACGTACTGTTAACTTGACTGTCTGGCGAAGTGCTCTCAATCTTGTGCAAGAGAAGGTTCGAGTACAACAAATATTGTTCTCCTGTGAGAAATGGAATTTAAATGAAGGTACAACCGAGGAACAAGACACATGGAGTGGGTCAAGTGTGATCTTTGCGGCCGGGATGACGCGGCGCTCTTTGAGTGCGTCTGGACCCATGATCTCGAATTGAATGAGGTGATATGCAAGCGCTGCACTTTAGTTTATCTCAACCCCAGAATGAGCGAGGATGAGTATGCCAAATTTTACAGACATCAATATCGCAAACTTTATCAAGGTAGTGAAACACCTACACCCCTATCGATTAGGACTGCGGCGAAGAGGGCGAAGCACGTAGTCGAATTCTGCTCCAAGCATATTCAACCTCAAATAGTTTTAGACGTTGGTTGTGGAAGCGGAGAGCTACTAGCGCAGATGCGGGACCGCTTTGGATCCTACGTCATGGGTATCGAACTTTCTGAAGGATACAGGGTCTATGCAGAAAGGGAGCATAACTTGGAACTGTTTGATGGGAGACTGGAAGACTTTGATAGCGAAGCGCTACGTGAGAACCCAGACCTGATTATTCTGTGCCACGTGCTAGACTAAGGTCCCCCCGGCGTGCCCTTCAATTTCTCCGTCAGCTGATCCCGGCAACCGGAGTCATGTACGTAGAAGTACCGAACCTCTTTGTACACAAGTGTTTCAGCATCGCTCACGCGTACAGCTTCTACACTGGGACTTTGAGGGTCATGCTGGAATCTACAGGTTTTCGCGTGATTGAGACGGCCATCCATGGACGACCCAGTGTGCCATGGATAGGCTACTACATCTCGATGTTGGCAAGACCGGTGTCAGACGCACCCTATGAATTGAGTGACTCTACGTTTCTTACTATTCGAGCGGTCAAGCATAAACGCCGTCTGGGTAGGCTTATTGGTGTTTTACCTTACCTACGAGGTAGTGTTCTCAAAGTCTTGAGGCGCACTATGGGGACGGCTAGCTACAACAGAATCAGGAGCTTTTACTGGAAGTACCTGGATGACAAGTAATAGTGTATTGGTCCTGCCAATCTTCTTCTTCGTCATACGTCATACATAGCAAATACCCATCACGTAACGTCTTAGCAATGTGTTAACCAAGTAGTGTTATTGCAAGAGTCTTGGTAGATGCGAGAAACTCAGTGGCCCAAACAGCTATTTTCTTCATGAGTCGCTGAGTGCTAGGTATAGTTCCCTGATTTTGTGGGCATTATGAACAACAGTTTGCGGTCGAGAGAGTGGAGGGATAATTAGTGAAAGTAGATAGTAGCAGAGAGCCCGTTGATGTAGTCGATCGATCCCCCACGCAGCGGCTGGAGAGCATCTTCTTCTCTTCCATGTTAGAAGTGAAGACGAACGTCGTGATTCCCCCGGGCTTTCGCTACGGCAGTGGTTCCTTCGCCAAGAGGAAAGCTCTAAAGGTGTTGCCAAATCGGGCGGTATGTTATTTTCTTCGTGCTTCTGAAGATGCCGAAGCCCTGGAGAGAAAGTGGGAGACCGTATCGTTCGGGGGGATCCGTGGTAACACCGATCAGGACAGAGTCTTAATAGCGCGCCCGCTGGGCAACGGAAAGCGGGCTACGGTCAGCCTTTCAGGTCTTTGGTCAGGCACTCCTACGGTCACCTTCAATCGATTGTATGATTACTGGTCGAACCTGCGGTACGTTAAATTGGACCGGCCAGTGCGACACTTGGGCTCACTGGTGGAGGCGAGCCTTTTACAAAAAGGGGTGGTGCCCATGCACGCTGGGTGTTTCATGCGGGACGGGTACGCCCATTTGGTTCTGGCACCTCCAGACACTGGCAAGTCAAGATCGGTGATCGAACTAGTAAAAGCTGGCTGGGAATATGGGGCCGAGGATCTCGTGCTAATTAAAGACAAGGATGTCTATCCGGTGCCTTTCACGACGACTGTTGGCCAGTGGACGGGGCACGCCCTCCGTACGCGCCTGCTGCGCTTGTTTTGGAGGAGTACGACCGACAAACAAACCGTCTACGAGTCACTGGGGATTCCTCCAGCTCCCCTGGCTCCGTCCTATAAGATGGGAAATCTTTATCTCTTGATCCGATCGCCCTCCTCTTCCGTCGTGCGTGTTGCTGAGCGGAGCAATGTCATGCGTCAGGTATTAATGTGGAACCGTATGGAACTAGCCTATTATCAAGATAGATTGCTTACGGCCCTCCTCACACTAAACGAAGGATTACCTACCTTGGATGAACTGATGGCTGAAGAACGTCGCAACCTAAACCAGGTGCTACGAGAGGCAGCGCACGTATGCGTTGTACGAGCTAACGACGCTAGGGAGTTCCCTCGCCTTATCGAAGGGACTCTTCCCTGACATGCAGTGGTCTTGGGTTTATCGTCCGGTTAGTCATGCAAAGCTCAAAACACGATTGGATTGTCTGAGGCAACAGAGACAGCATTGATGGGGAATGAAGTGCTCCGGTGCGTCCGAAGGCATCAAGAGCTGAAGGTTTCCGGGGCCAGTTCGATCCTGCAATCGGGCACGCTATTTTAGACTGGCTTGTGGCAAGGAATGGTGTTTTGTTAACGCTTCACGACTGAATCCTCCCACCCCGGCTTCGGATCTAAGAGAGTCTTAACGAGGGCGGGAGGATCGTCCCGTTCTGTTGTCTCAATGAAGCTTGTACGCACTTTGGCAAACGGGGTCCTAGCAAGCTCCGGGTTGAGCAAACGTATGGCATCAGCCCATCCGCCTGCTGGAGGGTTGTTGGATGCCGGAGGGACGCGAGAACATGCTTCTGCATCGCTTGGCGAGGGGTGTGAGATTGTCGGTGACCGGCTATACTTGCTGCTGTGATCAAGTAGAGCTCCGGCTGTGACAGCCCCGACAGAAGCGGCCAGCATCACAGCCTGTGCTGAGGCCGCCGGG
Organism: Acidobacteria bacterium AH-259-L09; assembly: GCA_027717875.1. Next base: position 20,239 of record JALLOL010000001.1, read on the forward strand.
GTAACCGAGCACATGTGGACCATCGACGATCCGGCTCATTATCAGCTTATCCAATGGTCTCGCTTCATTTCAGCAGAATAGAAATCACTAAGTGGCATCAAATACTTGCAGGAACTGGCTGGCAAAGTCAGATCGTCATGTCCTTCAGACAGGGTGGAAGTACGGCTCGGCATAGATGATATAACCTTGAGAATCGAGGACTTTATGGAAACTGAGCTGCTTAAGCTTCTGCGATGTGTCAAATGTGAAAGTTCTCTTGATACGCCCGGAGAGATCTTCTGTCCTCACTGCAGAACGACATATCCCATCGTCAATGGAGTTCCACGCCTCCTCCCGGAGAAGTTAAGCGAGGTGGTTCGACGGACAGCACAGAGCTTCGGGTGGGAATGGACGCAGGGATGGAATAAGTCGACCCTTGGCTCGGACAGCATCGACCTTGAGATCGAAAAGACGCAGTTCCTGGAGAAGACCCGCACGCAGCCGCCCGACCTGGAAGGGAAAGTGGTCCTGGATGCCGGGTGTGGGTTTGGCCGGTACTCTTACGTTGCCAGGAGCATGGGCGCACAGGTGGTCTCGGTTGACGTCAGCAACGCTGTGGAAAGTGCGCAGCGCAACCTGGAAGGGCTGGGGGACTGCCTAGTTGTGCAGGCAGACCTGTTCTCCTTGCCCGTGGCACCGAGCAGCTTCGACTTCATTTTCAGCCTAGGCGTACTGCATCACACTATAGACGCCTGCGGTGCGTTTTTGAATCTGGTTCGCTTGCTGAGGCCTGGGGGTGAGATTGCCATCTGGGTCTACAGGAGAGAATCCCCGGAGCGCGAACTGGTTTTCAACCGCATCCGCGAGATTACGCTGAAACTTCCTTATGACACGCTTCTAAAGGTGAGCGAGATTCTGGCTCTCATTGCCCAAAGTCCTGCTCTGCCCGCCGAAAGTAAGAACCGCATCCCCATTTCGTCCCTCGGGCATAACAACTTCGACTGGTACTCCTGCCCAATTCGTGACCATTTTACACCAGGAGAGGTACAATCCTGGTTCCATAAGGCTGGCCTGGCAGATATCGAAGTCTATGGCCGGATCCACTCCGATGGCTATGGAGGTGCCATAGGTGCGAAAGGGCGCTGCCCGAGATAGGACCGGTCTCGAGTGGCCGTAAGACGGATCACTTATTTCCCGGATATCAATGCGTACTATTAAACTCACAAGATGAGGAAGAATGACGACGAGTGAGTGGAGGGCTTTCTTGGCACGTAGCATTGTGACTGGAGGAGCCGGGATTTATCGGGTTGCATCTGGTGGAGAAGTTACTGAAGAGGGGGAACGACGCTCTGCTACGTGTTAAACCGCTTCACTTCCTAGACGACGTCCCCACTGGGAGCACAGAAAACCTCGTACACATTTTAGGGCGCGTCCAGTCTATAAATCACCCCTAAATAACAGCCGATTACAATCATAGGAAGGGAAAAATGGGCGAACCCAGCATGGGCTTGTATGGTGAATTGCTGCAGAGTGGTCAGAAGCGCGTGGGGATCTGGGGGGTCGGCTATATTGGCTATTCCTCCATGGCGCACTTTGCGCGGAGCGGCGTCACCTGCGTCGGCTTTGATCTCGACCACGAGAAGCTTGACAAAATCCGCTTGGGACAATGTGCTACCCCAAACATGGAGTACTGGCTGAATTTTGACGTCCGCCAACTTGCGCAGGCTGGATTAATGCAGGTGGCCGAGAGGTGGGAGGAGTTGGTCTCATCAGATGTCTTCGTCCACCTAATCTGTGTTCCAACTGAGCAGGGCGCCCGCCCCTACAACGAGCCTCTGAAGATGGTGACGCAGTGGCTCTCTCGATACATCTCCGTGCGGCGAGATCTCCCGCCGCTCGTTATTATCGAGAGTACGATCGCGCCGAACATTGTAGACGAGGTGGTTATTCCCCTTCTGGAGCGGGCCGGCCTATCGGTTGGGGAAGACATTCTGCTCGGGGTGGCCCCACGCCGAGATTGGTTCATCTCCCCTGATAAAAGCCTTCGAACTCTTCCCAGGGTGGTAGGTGGGACCACACGCGCCACGACCGAGAGAATGCGAGAGGTGTTAGGCTTAGTTTGCCAGACTGTGCTTGCCGCGCCAGACCATCGCCACGCCGCGCTCGTGAAAAGCATCGAGAACGCATACCGGCAGGTAGAGATTGCACTCGCCAACCAGCTTACCCTCGCCTACCCGGACATCGATATGCGTGAGGTCCTGAGTCTCGTGGGAACCAAGTGGAACATTGGAACCTACCATCCGTCCTTTGGCACAGGAGGATATTGCATCCCGCTAGCGCCCCATTATGTCCTGGACGGTGCCCCGTATCCTGAGAAATTGACTATCCTTCGAGCGTCAATGGCCTCGGAGCACGAAATGCCACATGTGATGGCCAGGAAAATCGTAGAGAAATATGGACCTAAAAGGGTAGGTATCGCTGGACTAGCTTACAAAGGGGATATCAAAGTTGCCGTATTAAGTCCGACGTTGCGGCTCGTTCGCGAGTTCCGACGGCATGGCGTCGAGGTCAAGGTTAATGATCCCTACTTCTCTCCTGAGGAGATTCAGAATGTTGCAGGCGTCGAAGCTTTTGACTTCCCCGAAGGGTTGGCTGAGTTCGACACGATCCTTGTTGTAGCTGATCACTTGGTCTATCGAGCGATCCCTGCGGAGCGGCTTCGAGAGCATCTCCGTGCGTGCAGAGCCATTATAGATAATACGGGGATGTGGAGGACAATCCGTTTCGACGGCATCGCCTATTACCAGGCAGGAACCAAGGGATGGATATAGGGTCTATGAGTCAGCGTCTGAAGTGAAAAGGATCTGCAGACCTTCAGGGGTGATTGATGAGTAGCCAGGTTACCGGATCTTCACCTATCCATGTACATCTCTTGTTGTGGAAACGATGGGTCGGGAGGAAGAACACCGTCTACGCGTATTTCCAGTGGCTAGGGAGGATGGAAAGGACCTGGCCGGTCAAGTTTCAGCTGTGCGATTACCCGTTGGCCGGAATTATAGCAAATATAACGTATGCAATGGGTTCAGTGTTATATAGGAGCAAACTCAGAAGTATCCTGCTCACGCGACCGTGGAATATCTTGAGACACTCGATCTTCCTCTCCCAACAGTATCTGAACAAGGCCAAACCCGACCTATTACTCACCATGTTGTATTTTCCCTTGAATAGGGTGAATGTACCCATCGTATTCGAGTGGGACTTCTTTCCCTACGGTCCAGCTTATATCCAGGAGGAGATGAGACGGCGTCTTTATATACCGAATTGGATGATTGAAAGGTCTTCCCACGTGATTGTCAGGCACGAGCTATCTCTTAACACGTTCAAAGTTCTATTCCCCGAGTTCTCCGATAAAGGGGTGGTAATACCCCCTTACTTGCCCGACTTAGAAACTTTACCTGAAGAAAGAGTCTATGAGAAGTTCAGGGAGTTTAGGCACCCCAAGGTGAGACTCCTGTTTGTGGGTAACTTAGCTAGGTGCAAAGGCCTAACTGAGCTTGTCGAGGCCTATGGGATGCTGAAGGAAATGCACAGGGAAATAGAGCTCACAGTGGTTTCCAGGTTTCAGGACGGGATAGTGGAGCTTCCACCCGACGTAAGGACTTTTTCAAACCTATCCCAAACGGAAGTTTATAAATTGATGGGCGAGTCTCATATTTTTGCTCTTCCCAGCAAGCAAGAGGCCACCGGAAACGTATTGTGGGAGGCGCTGGCCAACGGATGCGCGATTTTGTCTCCTGCGCTAAGCCCTCAAAAGGAACTGTTCGGTCAATTTGGTTTGACGGCGGACCCAACGTCTTCTGAAGATCTAGCGGAAGCACTTGAACAGATGATTAATGACCGTGACTTTTGCTTGGCTTGTGCTCTTAAGGCCCGCAGCACGTTTTTGGAAAACTATCACCGTTCGATCGTTGAGAGGAAGTATTACGAAGTCTTCAAAAAGGCCGTGTTTGGGTGAACTTACTCTTTCTTACAAATGTGTTCCCCTTTCCTCCACACCATGGAAGCTCCGTCATCTCTTATAACTGGATCCGCTATCTGGCCGGGCGGCATAACATTGTTCTCTTGTCTTTCGATCGGCGTGTAGATGAAAAGGGTAGACAAGAACTACTGGAAATGGGTATAAGTTTGTTGGATGCTCCGTTGCAAACACGGACTGGTCTTTCTCTTCCCTGGCGTGTTCTGGGCCGCACACCATTAGCTCTGGCTCGGATACCGGTAGGACGGATTCGTAAACTCCTCATCGAGGAAGGTCAAGCTCGGAAAGCCGACGCAGCCATCTTGATAGGGCCCGACCTTGCCGCTTTTCTTGTTGATGGGGCGTGGTCGGTTCCTGTCATCTTCGCCCCTTACGATGCCGTATCGCTGAATCTGGCAATGCGTTTGCCCTTCGTGCAAGATCCTTTTCGCCGAGCTTGGCTCAGGCTGGAGCAAAAGAAGTGGGAATTTCTTGAGGGGCACATCTATCCGAATGCTGATGCGTGTGTTTTTGTTACAGATAGAGATGCCAATGTCATTTTGAGACACTTGAAAACACCAGCGAAGGCACGGATATGCGTAGTCCCTAACGGGGTTGACTCCGTTTACTTTAGCCCGCAGAACGTTAAGGAAAGAACTAACCATATGGTGATGACTGGGAACATGGGCGCCCACCAGTCGGTTGTTTCAATTAGGTGGTTCTTGGACCAGGTCTTGCCGGAGGTACAACGGGCCGTGCCGGATGCCACTCTCGACATCGTGGGTCGAGCTCCTCACCCGAGTATACGAAGAGCGGCCGCGAAATTGCCAGAGGTCCGCATCACTGGATACGTACCGGATGTCAGACCGTATGTCGCGAAGGCTAGTCTTTATGTGTGTTGTCTAATCGCGGGCTCCGGTCTCAAAAATCGCGTTATGGAGGCGATGGCTATGGGAAAAGCCGTGGTGGGTACACGACATTGCTGCCATGGGTTGCAGGTAAAGCTGAACCAAGACATTGTCGTGGCGCCTAGCGAGCATGAATTAGCACCCACAATCATTCGACTTCTAAATGATCAGGTAAGACGACAGCAGCTGGGTTGTTCTGCCAGACGTGCTGTCATAAAAGGTCATTCCTGGGAAGTCGCAGTCAGTCGAGTGGAAAGTCTACTGCAGCAAATAGTCCAGGAGAGGGGGACACACTCCTGAGCGATGTTTAGTCCTTAAGGCAGCTGGCAAAGAGAGCCCAGAGGGGTGGAGGGTTCCGGGGTGCTACGGAGCCGTGGACCTCAGTCTTTGCCGTTTGTGTCGCTCTGGATGAGCCCACGGAGTTTAATGACAAAACTGAAGTGAACGTACTCTGATGCCACCGCAAATACTTATTATTGGGCTTGACGGGGCAACCTTCAAGATACTCGATCCTTTAATGGATAAGGGAGTTATGCCCAATCTTCGGTATTTGTGTAGGTTTGGCGCTCGTGGGGAGCTTGACTCGGTGCATCCCCCAATTACGGCGCCGGCATGGAGTTCTTTTCGCACGGGTGTTAATCCGGGTAAACATGGCATCTACGGTTTTACGCGATTATTAGGTCCCGAAAATGATGATTCCACAATACAGATAGGACTCAACAATGCGTCTCAAATTAGAACCCTTCGTCTCTGGGACTATCTAGGTCGAGCCGGGTTGCGGGTCGGTGTCTTTAATTTACCTTTTACTTATCCCGTTGATGAACTGAATGGCACTATGATTGCGGCGTCCATGACAGGCGGTGAAAGGCTGGCTGGTTACCCGGAGAATATCATCGAAGAGGTCCTACGCAAGACAGGGACTCACTTTTTCGAAAAGCCTATTGAGGACGGGGTTTCGGCGACACAAGCGTATATCCTTAGGTTGATTCGAGCGGTTGAGGAGCAACTCAAAGTAGACTTGTGGTCATTGGCTAATCTTAACGACGATGTGTACATAACAGTCTATACCGAAACTGACCCTCTCCAGCACATGTTTTATAAGTATCTTGATCCTGCCCATCCGGAATATGAAAGTCCAAGGGCTGCCAGATTCAGACCTCTATTGACTAGATTCTATCGTGCTCTGGATGACGCTGTTGGCAGAATGTTGGAGGCCTGTGATTCCCGAACGACGGTTTTGGTCTTGTCTGACCATGGATTTCAATCAGGAGACAAAATTTTCAATATCAATAGTTACTTGCTCAATAAAGGCTTCCTCTCCTTGAAAGACGATAGCCTTCCTAGCAGGACAGGGCGGGCAATAAATTGGGGCTCACTTCTCAGGTGGCTAGCACGTGCTGACATTCTGAACCTAAGGTCAAGAATGAGCTATGACTTGAAGAACAGAATTCTGTCGAAGGTCACCAAGATAAATCGGAGTGCCATATCGTCAAAAGAGTCACTTGCCTTCATGGCATCGAATAACGAGATGAGTATACATTTGAATAAGAGGTTATCTGAGAGTGAACGTCGGTGCACGGCTGAAGAACTGTGCACAGTCCTAAGGGATCTTAAAGATCCAGACACAAGTCTATCCATATTCCGGGGTGTGTATTCACGTGAGGATGTCTATGAAGGACCATTCACAGAATTCGCTGCAGATATTCTCCTTCTCCCCAATCCACCGTATCAGCTTCGTACAGCCATTGGTGCTCAGAGGCTCATCGAGTTGCAGAATCCCTTTGGTCAATGCGGTGACCACGCTCGCGAAGGTATGCTGATCGCTTTTGGCCCATCCGTTCAGAACGGCTTGACCTTGGGATCAGCTTCTATCATGGATATCACTCCCACAGTCCTGCAGATGTTGGGACTGCCCATTCCAGAGGCGATGGATGGAAATGTTCTCGGCTTCTCACATACCAGGGCCAGTGAGGATCCATTGAGAGAAAAAATCGACATATATACAGCACCAGCTGAGGGGGAAAGGGAAGTTTACTCGGAGCATGAAGAACAAGTTGTGCGGGATCGTCTTCGTAACCTGGGTTACATCGACCGGTCGCAGTAAGCTGCATGAGCCCAACTGGCGTCGGTTCGTGCCTTTTGTGAGGATGGTCGGGCGTCCACTAAACCGGTACATATGGCTTGAATGTGCAGATAGAATTGAAGTGATGCTTTGCGAGCTGATAAGGCGGAGGCAATCCGCATGAAGCTTTGCTTCATCGCGGATGCTAGATCCCCAATTTTCCGCAATTGGGTCCGTTACTTTATTGACAGAGATCACGATGTGCATGTCATCTCGTCCTATCCTTGTCCCCCTGAGTCATTGCCGGGAGCCCGGCTTTTTACGGTGGCCATAGGCTTTTCCGGGCTAACGAAAAGCTCGAGCGGAACAGATTTAGCCAACCCAAGCTCGTCATCCACGTCGTCCCTTTTGGCTTATCTACGACGTGGTTCAAGATCTTGGGTGCTTTTCAATTTACGGAACTGGTTGGCACCCGCAGAACTCTATCGCCACGTCGGACGAATACGCAGCTTGGTCGAAAGCACATGTCCAGATCTAGTTCACGCCATGCGTATTCCCTTTGAAGGTATTTTAGCTGCGTTGTCAGTGAGAGAATCGCCTCTTCTCATCTCTGTTTGGGGCAATGATTTGACCCTTTTTGCGAGGCACTATCCATTGGTCGGCGTGCAGACACGATGGGCGATGCGGCGAACGGACGCGCTCCATTGTGACTGTTTTCGGGACTTGTCCCTTGCGTACGCATGGGGCTTTGACCATTCTAAACCTTCTGTCGTGTTACCTGGCGTTGGAGGGGTGGACCAAACAGTCTTTAATCCTGGAGGCACCAGCGCCGCAACATTGAAGATTGCCGATATCCCTCCCGACGCTCCGGTTGTCCTTAACCCGCGGGGCTTCCGTACCTACGTGCGCAACGATGCCTTTTTTCGTTCAATTCCGTTGGTTTTGCGGCGGCGCCCCGATGCTGTGTTTCTGTGCATTGGCATGCAGAACGAGCCGACTGCTGAGCGATGGATTCATCGGTTGGCCATTGGCCACGCAGTTCGTTTACTTCCTGTTGTTCACCATGAGCAAATGGCTGGATTCTTTCGTTTAGCGCGGGTTATGGTTTCTCCCAGCGTCCACGATGGAACCCCCAATACTCTGCTTGAAGCCATGGCCTGTGGTTCTTTTCCAGTGGCGGGTGATATCGAGTCGGTACGGGAGTGGATTACGGATGGCCTCAACGGACTTCTGTGCGATCCTACCGAACCACGGTCGATTGCCGACTCGATTTTGCGGGCGCTGAATGACCATGAGCTGTGCCGTCGGGGTATGGAATACAACCTGAAACTTGTCGCAGAGCGGGCAAACTACGAGAAGGTCATGGCGCAGGTCGAGCGTTTCTATTGTCAGGTGGTTGAGCACACCTGACCAACACAGCCTCGCTAGAACAAAGTGAGAAAACTAAGTCTGTCTCTAGTACTCGTTCTGGCACTGATTGTTTGCGCATTTTCCTACGCTCCTTCCCTTGCCAATGTTGCGGCTTCCTATCTTGTAACGGAGGAGAAGCCGCAAAAGGTTGATGTGATCGTTGTGTTAGCAGGGCAATGGCCGGAGCGGGTTTTGGAGGCTCTCGATCTTTATCGGGCGGGATACGCTCCGCATATCCTCTTAACGCGACCGTGGAGGAGGCAGGCGTTTCGCTACGTGGAGGGGCAACTTGGGTTTGATCTTCCTTCCGAAGAAGAAGTGAACCGGGACCTGCTGATGAAACTCGGGGTTCCTTCTGAAGCTATCTGGATGGTAAAAGAGGAGGTGACTGGAACTGGTACGCGCGGAGAGGCAGAACAGGTTCGCGATTATCTCCTATCAAGCCGGAGCAGAACCGCACTTCTTGTCACATCCAGATTCCACACCAATCGAGCTAAGAGGGTTTTTGCTACTATGTTGCCAGGGCACTTTCACCTAATTGTGATAGGCAGCAGGTATGACACTTTTAACCCGGTGGGTTGGTGGAAGCGAGGCAATGACCGGCTAAGTGTGGTTCTGGAGTATTTAAAACTGACGAGCTTTTATCTTGGGCTTTACCAATGACGCGGCCGCCGTTCAGGAAGGACATCAATAGGCCGTGGATAGTCACCTTGTTTCAACATGGTTAAGTGTTGACCGTGTGTGGAATCGTTGGCATTCAGAAGTTTGATCCTTCCGAGACAGTGGACCCCCGGGAAATCCAGGCTATGTGCGAACTCATCAAGCACCGAGGTCCCGATGATTCCGGTATCCATGTTGATGGAAATATTGGCTTAGGAATCAGGCGACTCAGCATCATTGATGTTGCCGGGGGTCATCAACCCATCTTCAACGAAGACGGGTCGCTGGTGATCGCTTACAACGGCGAGATTTATAACTTCAAGGAACTGCGTCACCAATGCGAAGCCCGTGGACACCGCTTTCGGACAAGGACCGACACTGAGACGATCCTTCACCTCTACGAGGATCTGGGTCCCGAACTTCTGACAAAGCTGAACGGTATGTTTGCTTTTGCTATCTGGGATTCCAAAAAGAGAGAGCTTTTCTTGGCCAGAGACCACTTCGGCATCAAGCCACTCTACTATGTACATCAACGGAATGCATTTGCTTTCGGATCTGAGGTCAAGGCGTTGCTCTTCTCCCAGAACGTCGCTCGTGAGGTCGATCTTGAAGCGCTACACCAATATTTGACTTTTCTCTGGGTTCCAGATCCCCTGACTCTCTTTCGAGGAGTCTATAAGCTGCCTGCTGGCCATTATGCTCTGTTGCGTGATGGAGAATTGAAGATTGTTCAGTACTGGGACCTTTCCTTTCCTCCGGCCGGCAGCGCCAATTGTGGCAATGAAGCAGAGCTCCTTGGAGAAATTCGCGACCGCTTTCAGAAGTCGGTCCAGGAGCAAATGGTCAGCGATGTGCCCATTGGCGCTTTTCTCAGTGCTGGCCTGGATTCCAGTAGCATCGTCGCAATGATGAGCGAAGCCTCCTCCCAGCCGGTAACTACTTACAGCGTAACATTTCCACCGAAATACCGTACCGGAGAGATTACCTTGGACGACCCTTCGGTGATCTGTGAGACGGCGGAGCATTTCGGATGTCGCCATACGGAAATTGTTGTCGACCCAGATGTTGTTGGACTGCTACCGAAGCTCATCTGGCACTTGGACGAGCCGATCGCTGACCCGGCGGTCATTGCGGCCTATCTTGTTTGTGAGGCAGCGCGGCCGAGCACAACTGTTTTGCTCTCAGGGATAGGGGGGGACGAACTCTTTGCTGGTTATCGCAAGCATGTCGGTCATTTTCTGGCATTGCATTATCGTCGCTTGCCTGCCTCCATACGAAAGGCTTTAGTCGAACCGCTGGTTAGCATGTCACCTTTGCTCCGGGGGACCTCCCTCAAAGGTTATATTCGTCTGGCCAAGAAGTTCCTTCGCAGCGCCTCTTTACCTTCTCGGGAGCGGTTTATTGGAGATTCTACCTATCTCAGCGACAAAGACAAAAAAGCTCTCTATTCTGCCGACCTTCGAGAGGCTACGCGGGACTTGAACGCATGGTCTCGTCATCTAGCTTATTTCGAACGCGTGGCTCATTCGGATTTCCTCAATCAGATGCTCTATCTGGACATGAAGGCCTTCATGGTGAGCCTAAACTTGACTTACAACGACAAGATGAGCATGGCTGCCTCAGTAGAGGTGAGAGTCCCTTTTCTAGATCGGGAATTTGTCGAATTCGTCGCCTGGCGTGTGCCTCCAGCCTTAAAGCTCAAAAGGTACACCACCAAGTATATCTTCCGGAAAGCAATGAAAGACATTTTGCCCAAAGCAGTACTTCGCCAGCCGAAGGCAGGCTTTGGCGCGCCGCTTGATCATTGGCTTTCTAACGAAATAAGAACCATGGTGGATGACTTACTTTCTGAAGAAACGATACGCCGGCGCGGATATTTTGAGCCCGCATTTGTTCAGCGAATAGTCCAAGAGCAGCGAAATGGCTCCAGTGATTGGTCCTTGCAGATCTGGTCACTGCTTACATTTGAATTGTGGTTACGGACTTTCATTGATCCGTGCCGAGCAGGTGGCGGCGGGTATTAGATCTTGGTGGGGTACGTAGAAAACCACTGGATCCTTTGTCCTAGTTGCCGATGAAACAGATTCTTCACGATCTCAGAACCGGACGAGTCAGAGTCGATGAAATCCCCTGTCCCACTGTGACGAGGGGGCACTTGCTGGTCCGAACGCGTGCCACCCTGGTTTCGACGGGTACGGAACGCTCTCTTGTTGACTTTGGCCGTGCCAGTCTGTTTCAAAAAGTACGACAACAACCTGAGCGGGCCAAGGAAGTAATTGATAAAGCTAAGAGTGACGGATTGCTTGCGGCGATTTCAAGTGTTCGAGCGAGATTAGATCAAACAATCCCTCTCGGTTATTGCAACGCTGGCCAAGTGGTGCAAGTTGGGGAGGGCGAGACGCAAGGTTTCGTGGTTGGAGATCGGGTTCTTTGTAATGGACCTCATGCTGAAGTCGTGCGCGTCCCCAAGAATCTTTGTGCAAGAATTCCTACAGGAGTAAGCGATGAAGAAGCCGCCTTTGCCATTCCTGGAGCTGTTGCCCTCCAGGGAATCCGCTTGGCTCAGCCGTCCTTGGGTGAAGCTTTGGTCGTGACTGGGTTAGGTTTGGTTGGGCTGCTTGCTATCCAGATCCTGAAGATCCACGGGTGTAAGGTGCTTGGAATTGATCCGGATCCCTGGCGAGTGTCCCTCGCCAGGGAACTTGGGGTCGAAGCGCTCGAGCTTCGGGAAGACCCGGTGACAGCAGCGGTCGCCTTTTCCCGTGGTCGTGGTGTGGATGGGGTGCTTATTACGGCGGCCACCCAAAGCAGTGGGCCTGTTCGTCAGGCAGCTCGGATGTGTCGGAAGCGGGGACGAATTGTCTTGGTGGGAGTTACTGGCCTGAAACTCAACCGTGCCCCTTTCTATGAGAAAGAGCTGTCGTTTCAGGTTTCTTGTTCCTATGGCCCAGGACGTTATGATCGGGAGTACGAAGAACGAGGACATGATTATCCCTTCGCATATGTACGCTGGACTGCAGCGCGCAATTTTGAGGCAGTCTTAGATCTTCTAGCCTCCGGACAACTGGATGTAAAACCCCTTATCTCACACCGCTTTCCCATCGAGGCAGCAGAGAAGGCCTACGATCTGATCAGTGGTGACCAAGAGCCGTTTCTGGGGATTGTACTGAAGTACGATAAGAACACGCCGGAGAGCCTGCGGAGAGGCAGTGAATTAATCAGAACCGTCAATCTCAGGCAACACATAAAGGAAGAAACTAGCCACTCTGCTCTTTCCTGTTTTCGCTCCTCTGTCCCGAAAATTCGTCCAACTGTAGGTGTGATTGGAGCTGGTAACTTCACTCGCCATCAGTTGCTGCCCGTGTTAAAGACGGAAAACCCGCGATTGAAGGTGATAGTCAGTAGTATGGGAGTCAATGCGGCGGTCTTGGCTCGCACATTTGGGTTCGAGCAAGCCACGACAGATCCTTCGCAGGTAATGTGCGACCCCGACATCAACACAGTATTCATCACGACTCGCCACGATACTCACGTCCGATTCGTCTGTGAGGCTCTGAGCAAGGGGAAACATGTCTTTTCAGAAAAGCCCCTCTGTCTGAACGAGGAAGAGCTCGAGGAGATTAAAAGAGTTTACTCTGAGAGAGCGGAGGATAAGGGGCAGACTTTCAGGGGGCCGATTCTGATGGTCGGATTTAACCGACGCTTTGCCCCCCACATCGTGAAGATGAAAACACTTTTGAGTCAGATTCAACAACCTAAGTGTGTGGTGATCAGGGTGAACGCTGGAGCTATTCCGCGCAACCATTGGACTCAAGACCCCAGAGTTGGAGGAGGCCGCATAATCGGTGAGGCTTGTCACTTTATTGATCTGCTCCGCTTTCTTATCGGTCGTCCGGTGACAAAGTTTCTAGCTGCATCAGCCCGATCAGTGGTAAGAAGCGAGACACCTCCAGATACGGCCAGCTTCACTCTCTCCTTTACAGATGGGTCAATCGGCACTGTCCATTATTTTGCCAATGGTTACCGTTCCCTTCCAAAGGAAAGCGTTGAGGTTTTCATAGGTGGGAAACTTCTAATCCTGGACAACTTTCGTACGCTGAAAGGATACGGTTGGACAGGATTTCGCAGAATGTCTCTGTGGCGCCAGAACAAAGGTCACAGGGCTGCGGTGGCGGCTTTTTTGCGCGCAGCCACACAAGGTGAGTCTTCACCCATCTCGTTTGAAGAGTTAGTTGAAGTGATGCAAGTGACTTTCGGCGTGGCACGGGAGTGTGCTGTTGAAGACTAAAATCTTTCTGGTGGCTGGGGTCCGACCAAATTTCATCAAGGTAGCCCCTTTGTTTAAACGTCTCAGAAAAAAACCGGGCGTCCAATGTGTTCTTGTGCACACGGGACAGCATTACGATCCAGAATTGTCTGACAGTTTTTTTCATGATCTGGATCTGCCCAAGCCGGACGTCTTTTTGGCTGTGGGTTCTGGAAGTCACGGTGAGCAGACAGCTCGAATCATGATCTCCTTCGAGCGCGTCGTGCTGGAAGAAAAGCCCGACATAGTAGTGGTGGTCGGCGATGTAAATTCCACCCTCGGGTGCGCCCTTGCAACCGCTAAGGTTTCCTACGAGGAATCTGGTTTCTGTCCTACCTCGAATGGTCGACGTCCACTGATCGCCCACGTGGAAGCGGGACTTCGCAGTTTTGATCGTTCAATGCCAGAGGAGGTCAATCGTATGCTAACCGATGCACTGTCAGACTTCCTCTTCACCCCTTCTTCAGAAGCTAGCGAAAATCTATGTAGAGAGGGGATCTCGGAGAGCAAGATTTTCTTTGTCGGAAACGTAATGATTGACACGCTTCTTGAGCTTAAGGGGAAAGCCCAGAGGACTCCGATTTTGGAAAGGTTAGGCCTCAAGAGCCGCGGTCACAATGAGGCGTCCGGTGGATGCAAAGCTTATGCTGTGTGCACATTACACAGACCTTCGAATGTGGATCATAGAGAAATATTCAGGGGTATTCTGGAAGCACTTAAAGAGATTGGACGGCATCTGCCGATAATCTGTCCTGTACACCCTAGGACGTTACAACGGATTCAGTCTTTCGAGTTGGGAGAATTTGTCTCCCTTTCGAGCTCGACCCGGACCGTCAATTTTGGGAATCCGATAACGTGCGTTGAACCACTGGGATATCTGGATTTTCTTCATCTGATGTCTAAGGCAAAACTAGTCTTGACCGATTCAGGAGGCATTCAGGAGGAAACAACGGTTTTAGGCATCCCCTGCGTGACTATCCGCGAAAACACCGAGCGACCTGTAACGATCACAGCCGGAACGAACATACTGGCACGGACAACCAGAGAAGACATCGTGGAGGCTGTCATGTGTGCCTTGCAAAGCGAGAGGAGCCACGCTGTACCTGAAAAGTGGGATGGCCGAGTGGCAGAACGGATTGTCAATATTCTTCTTCGAAGAAATTCGAAGGTGAGAGTCTTTTGACATGATGAATGACGCTCAAAAGGGGTGGTTATTGACTGGAGGGTCGGATTGCACATATTGTTGATTCATCAGGTCTTCACCTCGATTGGTGAACCAGGAAGTACTCGCCACATTGAGCTGAGTCAACACCTTGCTAAGAACGGCAATCGTGTAACTGTCCTGGCGGGTCAAGTGAACTATTTGACCGGCACCAAGACCTCTGAAAGCCGCCTGATCATAAAGGAAGCAATAACAAAAGGAGTGGAGGTATGGCGCTGTTGCACCTACTCGAAGTTGAACCGTGGTTTCACACACCGACTTCTCGCCTTTTTCGCCTTCATGGTCTCTTCTTTGTTGGCAGGCATTCTAGTGAAGAGGCCACATCTGGTTTGGGGAACCTCACCGTCCCTGTTTCAGACATTCACAGCTTATCTGATTGCCCGTCTCAAACGTGTTCCCTTTGTCTTCGAAGTGCGTGATTTGTGGCCCGACTTTGCTGTCGAAGCTGGTGTTTTGAAAAACCGATTGCTTATCTGGGCTTCGCGCCGCTTGGAGCACTTTCTTTACCACCACGCAGACTTCTTGATCGTCAATTCTCCGGGCTTCACTCCACACCTGTTTCGGTGTGGTGTATCCGCCGACAAAGTAGCCCTTGTAGCCAATGGTGTGGAAGTAGAAAACTTCAATCCCGATGCTGGTGGAACGTTACTAAGGCGCGAACTAGGGCTGCAAGATAAGTTTTTAGCCGTTTATCTTGGTGCGCACGGTATCGCCAATGATCTGAGAACGCTCCTTTTCGCGGCACAGATTTTGCAAGAGTATCCAAATATAGTGGTTGTTCTCGTTGGAGATGGTAAGGAACGGAGCAATCTGATTCTGCAGGCTCACCAATTGGGGTTGGGAAATGTCGTTTTTGCTGGGGCCCAACCGAAAAGCCGCGTTGCCGAGTTCCTTGCCGCTTCCAATGTTTGTATCGCAATTCTAAAAGCTATTCCCATCTTTACAACCACCTATCCCAACAAGGTATTTGACTACATGGCTGCCGGCCGGCCGACCATTTTGGCCATAGATGGTGTAATACGAGAGGTCATCGAAGCTTCGAACGGAGGGACTTTTGTTCCGCCGGGTAACCCTCATGCCTTGGCCCAGGCCGTACTCACCTATTACCGCAATCCGCAGCTCGTTCGTAGCCAGGGTCTCAGCGCCAGAAGATATGTGACCGCCCACTTTAATCGAGAGAAACATGCCCGAGAGTTGGAGTCATTGTTCATCTCCTTGGTTGGGAGAAGGATTTCTGACCCCAATCTTGTAGAGGGGCGGTAAGACTCAAGCTGGGTACATGTAGCAGCGAGTAAACCAGATGGTTAACCCGTCTCCCTTTTCTCGCCTCAAGTTCTATCGGCGTTTGTTTGAGACGTACATCCTCCGACGGGGGAGTAACCTTACGTTTTGGCATGAACGGCCCGAAGTAAATGCCGAAGCTCAAGTCGACCAGCTAGGTCCGTATTATATGACCTTCCTTGACAAGGCCGGGTATGCTGGCCCGTTCGATGGCTCGGGTATTCCCTTGTTAGATTATGCAGGGTCGGTGGGTTTGCAATACAATCCCATCGCGATCGCACAATATGGGCTGGGCCATTACAACCTGTTCCGCCAGACAGGGGAAGAGAGACATCGAGCCATATTCTTTCAGCAGGTTGACTGGCTGAAGGCTAATCTAGAACTGAACTACCTTGAGGTACCAGTCTGGATGCATCACTTTGACTGGGAATATCGATGGGAGTTGAGGGCGCCTTGGCATTCTGGACTGGCCCAGGGGTGTGCGCTTTCCTGCTTAAGCCGAGCTTTTGGAGAGACAGGCGAGAAGAAGTATGAAGCGGTTTTGCGGGATGGATTCAGTGCATTTTTGAAGGATATGCGTGAAGGTGGTGTCTGTCGTTACGAGCCAAATGGTGACGTATGGATTGAAGAAGTGATTCTGGAGCCTCCCTCTCATATACTCAATGGCTTTATATGGGGGTTGTGGGGTGTCTGGGATTATTACCTATGCACCGGTGAAGGCGAGTCCAGATCTCTCTTCGATCGCTGTACGGAGACGCTGAGACGCCATTTACACCGTTATGATAGCGGATCGTGGTCACTGTATGAGTTATCCCCCTACCATTTGCAAATGGTGGCCAGCCCCTTTTATCACCGGCTTCACATCGTCCAGCTCAAGGTAATGCACCGACTGACGGGGGATTCCCTTTTTGCGGACTATGCAGAGCGATGGGAGAGCTACCAGCGATCCTGGTGGAACCGCATTTTCAATCTGGCTAAGAAGGTAGTCTTTAAACTTTTCCATTATTGAAATCGGTGTGAATTTGCCAGGATTTCTCTAATTCACTTTATCCCTAGGCCTAGCCTTGATTGATCACAGCAAAACTCCAGTAATTGTCATTGGTGTCGGAGGGCATGGACGGGTCATCCGGGATATCTTGCGCTCAGCTCAACGTCCGGTAATCGGATTTCTCGACGACAATGTTGCCCTACAGGGATCGGAGATCTCGGGAGTTCCGGTACTTGGTGGAATAAGAGATGCACAAAGAGTTGTGCGACAAGAAGGAGCTGAAGTCGCGGTGGGCGTAGGAGACAACCTTATTCGAGGGAGGCTTTTGAGGCTTTTGCAGTCGTGGGGAGTTCCTGTAACCTACGCTGTACATCCTAAAGCCTATGTTGCTGAAGACGTGGTGATTGGAGCTGGGGTGGTTGTAATGGCTGGTGCTGTGGTTAGCCGCGGGTCGTCTTTGCGCTTTGGTTCAGTGGTAAATACCAAGGTGTCAATCGATCAGAAGTGTCATATTCAGGAGCTAGCACACGTCCTGCCGGGATCGGTCCTAACAGATGGAGTGGTGGTTGAGCGTTATGCATTCGTAGGCTCAGGTGCGGTGATCTTGTCCAAGCGGCGTATTGGCGAGAACGCTTACATTGGGGCCGGTGCCGTTGTGTCGGAAGACATTCCCGCCAGCACGGTGGCGGTAGGAATTCCAGCGCGTGTTATCAAATATCGTTACCCGCTGAGTGATTTGTAAGCTGGCTTGAGGTTTATTGAGAAATTCAGAGTTTGGAGGGAATTAAACGTCGATGAACATTCCCGCAGCGCGTATTTACTTTCCAGAAGAGGATCGGAAACTTATCCAAGAGAGAATTGCCGAGGTACTTGATTCAGGTGTACTCACACTGGGCAAGTTCAGTCGCTTGTTCGAGGAAGAGTTTGCAGCTTACGTAGGTACGCGCTATGCAGTGTCCGTCAACAGTGGGACGAGCGCACTAGAAATTCCCTTGCGGGTCTGGGGTGTGGAAGGCCACTCGGTTGTAGTGCCCACCAACACGTTTATGGCTACGGCTCTGGCAGTTTGGCATGCTGGAGGCGAGGTCATCTTTGCAGATGTAGATCGTGATCTCTGCCTCGATCCCTCCAGCCTAGAGTCAAGTATTCGTGAAGACACAAAAGTCGTGATCGTGGTGCATATTGGCGGTGTGGTTGCACCTCAGATAAGGCGCATCCAGGAGATTTGTCGTCTCCACAACTTACTGCTCCTTGAGGATGCCGCTCATGCGCACGGCAGCGCAGCAGACAATTGGCGAGCAGGAACCCTAGGACATGCAGCAGCTTTTTCGTTTTATCCAACCAAGTTGATGACATCAGCCGAGGGCGGCATGATCGTCACTGATGACGGAAATCTTCATCAGCGGGCCAAGGTATTTCGAGACCAAGGAAAGGCAGGCTTCCTTGGCAACGTCCATACAGAGTTGGGCTACAACTGGCGTATGAGTGAGGTGCACGCCGCCATTGGTTTGACTCATCTTTATCGATTAGACGAGTTCATCAGTGCGCGGAGGCGCATCGCTCGAGTCTACAATGAGGGTTTGTCTAACCTGTCGTATGTCACAGCCATGGCCGTGCCGGACAATATCGTGTCGAATTTCTATAAGTACATCGCTTTCCTAGATAAGGAAATTGATCGATCCGAGCTCAAGAAACGTCTTCGGGACGAGTTTTCCGTGAATCTCAGCGGAGAGGTTTATGAACTGCCGCTTCATTCGCAGCCTGTGGTTGAGGGTAAACGGCGAAACAAAGGAGAACAGTTTCCGATTGCAGAGGAGCTTTGTAGCCGTCACATTTGTCTTCCTGTTTACCCTGAGATGAAACAGGACGAGGCGGAATATGTTGTTGATGCATTGAGGAGGGTGTTGGAATGAAAGTTGCGGTTGTAGGAGGTTCGGGCTTCATCGGATCACATGTGGTGGATAAACTCGTCGAACACGAGCATGATGTCATGGTTCTGGATATCATGAAGACAAAGCGGCTCGACGTGGTTCACTACGGCGTGGACATTACCGACCTTTCCAAGACGAGAGTCGCACTGGCTGGTGGCTATGAGGCCGTTTACATGCTGGCGGCTATGGCCAATGTAAACGATGTTCAAAGAAACCCTGTGGAGTCGGTCGAGCTCAATACTCTGGCGGTAACAAATGTACTTGAAGCGGCTAGGCAGAACAAGGTACCGCGATTCATCTTCGCGAGTACTGTTTGGGTATATGAGGCATGTCAGGAGGAGTCTCCAGACGAAGATTCCCCCCTTTCAGTGGGGAGAGTGGCCCACCTTTACATTGCCTCAAAAATCTGCGCGGAGATGTGTTGCCACGCCTACAAGAACTTGTACGACCAGGACTTCACCATCCTGCGCTACGGAATTCCTTATGGCCCCGGAGCACGTGACGGAACAGTTATCGCTACTTTCATCCAAAAAGCACTAGCCGGTGAGCCCTTGCAGATCCATGGAGATGGCAAGCAAACTCGTTCCTTTCTTTATATAGAAGACTTGGCTGAAGCAAATGTGGCCGCCCTTCAGAGTGTAGCAACAAACCGGCTTTATAATTTAGAAGGTCCGGCGCCGGTGTCCATTCGGGAAGTGGCAGAAACGATACACGATGTTTTGGGAAATGTGGAAATACAGTTCGTTAACGCACGTCCCGGAGACTACAACGGGAAATTGATCTCAAACCAGCGGGCGAGAAAAGAACTTGGCTGGGAGCCCAAGGTGAAGCTTCGAGAGGGGATTGTTCGATACATAGACTGGCTGAAGCGCGGGAGGTGACAGTGGATTGTGACGGTACCCCTCCAGTGGTGATTGTCGGTGCTGGAGGCCACGGAAGGGTGGTTCTAGATGTCCTCCGATCTGCTGAGCGCAGAGTGATTGGGTTTTTGGATGACAACCCTAGCCTGCACAGAACTCAAGTGCTTGGTACCCCGGTTCTGGGTTCAACTCGAAAGGCGCCAAGACTCGTGGACAAAGAAGGAGCAAGCTTTCTTGTCGGGGTCGCAGACAACGTCGTGCGGGGAAAACTTATGAACCGGTTGCGGCTTTTCGACGTTCCCTTCGCAAGTGTGGTGCACCCGGCGGCGACTGTGGCCTCCGATGTAATGATAGAGTCCGGGGTCGTCGTGCTGGCAGGGGCTGTGGTCAATACCGGTTCGCGATTGCGGGTAGGTTCATTGGTCAACACCAGTGCGTCTGTGGATCACGATTGCGATCTGGGAGAGTTTGCACAAGTGCAACCGGGATCAGTTCTGACAGGTGGAGTTGTCGTGGGGCGTTACGCATTCATAGGTTCCCGCGCGGTCGTATTGCCTCTAAAGTCTATTGGCGAAAACGCATATGTTGGGGCTGGTGCAGTCGTCGTCCGCGATGTCTCCTCAAACGAAGTGGTGGTTGGGGTACCAGCACGGGTAATCAAATATCGCGAGTCGCTTGAAAAGGAGTTTTGAAAGACCAGGTGCAACTAAATATCGTAGTCACGGGCGGTCATGGTTTTATCGGCCAGCACATGCTCCCAGCGTTGGTTTCCCGTGGGCACCGAGTTGCAGTCTTTGACTTAATGCCCAAACCTGTTTCACTGAATAAAGTTTCCTACATTCATTTTAGTGGGGACGTCTTGAGTCAGGACTGGCTCGAATCGAACTGGCCGGCCGAAGTCGACGTGGTCATCCATCTCATTGGACTGGCTAATTTTCGGGCTGCCCACGATAATCCTCACAAGAGTTTTCTTTTGAATGTCTCCTCTCTGGAGATCGTTCTCGAGGTCAGTCAGCAATCCTCAACAGACCGATTTATTTTGCCTTCTGCAGCGGCAGTCTACGGGATAACAGGTGCAAAACCGACCGTGGAGACGGCACCTATACGTCCACTGAATATCTATAGTCATCATAAGTTACTGGCCGAGCTTTTATTGCAAGCGCACGCCAAACGATATGGCATGGGCTACGTGGTGCTGCGACTCTTCAATGTGTATGGAAGGGGCCAACGAGGAATCATTGGTGAGGCCATTAGACGAGCTCGAACCGGCGAACCTCTGACTCTGTTTGGGGCCGATCAGCTTCGTGACTTTGTTCACGTGGGGGATGTCGTGGAGGCGTTTGTTCGAGCAGCTGAGTCAGAACGGGCTGAGAATATGGTTTTCAACATAGGGACTGGCCGTGGAGTCTCTATCAGGGAGGTTGTTTCCCTGGTGCAGGAGCAATCGCCAGAGCTTCAGGTCATCTTCACAAATGAAACTACTGATCCACCTTTCGACTCGGTAGCCGACATTCGTCTGGCTAAAGAGATTTTGAGATGGGAACCTCACGCTTCTATTGATTTTCTTCGACAGTGCATAGCAAAGGAGATGAATCATGACTAATCAACCCCCCGCAGCTCTCGGTGGAAGGCCGCTCTTCAGCCCCGTAATTCCCCTGAACCAGCCGACCTTGCCAGACTTGAAATCGCTTTCTTCTGATCTCGAAAACATGTTCAACACCCGTCTCTTAACGAACTCCTCCAAGGTCAGGAAACTAGAGGAAAAGGTTGCCGAGCTCATTGGGGTAAGGCACGCGGTAGCCGTTTCCTCCTGTACCAGCGGCCTGATTTTGGCGTGGCGCGCGTACGAACTGCAAGGAGAAGTAATTCTTCCTAGTTTTACCTTTTCCGCCACTGGGCTTGCGCTGCTTTGGAATGGTCTCCGTCCACGCTTTGTGGATATCGATAAACGGACACTAAATGTTGATCCTGGCAAGGTGGAAGAAGCGATTGGACCGGATACGGTGGGAATCATGGCAGTGCACATTTGGGGTAACCCGGCTTTTCCGGAGCGATTGGAAAATATTGCCCGAGCTCACAAGTTGAAGTTAGTCTTCGACAGCGCTCACGGCCTAGGTGCACTTTACAAAGGAAGCCCCATAGGCCAGTTTGGTGACGCCGAGGTTTATTCACTGAGTCCTACCAAACTCGTAGTGGCCGGAGAGGGGGGGATCGTGACCACAAATGACGATGAACTGGCCAGACGCATCCGTGTGGGAAGGGATTATGGTAACCCGGGAACTTATGATCTAGAGTACGGAGGATTGAATGCTCGAATGACAGAATTCAATGCCCTCTTGGGAGTGCGGTCTCTGGAAATGATGCCAAGGTATCTTGAGAAACGACAGTCCCTAGCCCAACTCTACCGAGAGAGGCTGGGTTCGTTACCCGGGTTGAATTTTCAGAAAATAACACCAGAGAGCACTTCTTCGTATATCGTGTTTGGAATCATCATTGATCCAGAGCACTTTGGACTGTCGAGAGACTTAGTATGCAAATCACTTGAGATCGAGGGTATCACTACTCGGAAGTACTACGATCCGGTCCTTCATCGGCAACATATCTTTTCGCAGTACACGCCAGAGTACGAAGGGCGTCTGAAAGTTACTGAAAAGACTTCAGCTAATGTTCTGTGCTTGCCTATGTTTTCTCACATGGAACAAGAGGACGTTGAAAAGATTAGCAGCGCAGTTGAGAGCCTTCATGTCCATAGCACTCAGATCAGAAATTTGTTCGCCGAAACAAGCTAGAAAGCCAGGATACGCACTAGTTTCTTGGTATCCTTTTTGGAAGCGAGCCTTCGATGTTGCTCTGGCCTCTGTAGGTTTCTTCATCTCGATGCCAATATGGGTTGTTGTTGCTGCAGCCATTGTGGTAGAAGACGGCCGACCGATTTTCTTTTCCCGTAAGGTGAGTGGACAGAAAGGTAGGAGTTTTCGTCTATACAAGTTTCGCACTATGAAACACGGCAACCATTCTGCCGTTGACCTCCCCATATCGAGAGACCCTCGTCTCACACGCGTTGGTAAGTTTCTTCGGCCGACTGGTCTCGACGAACTACCTGCTTTATGGCACATCCTGTGGGGCGAAATGAGTTTTGTTGGTCCTCGGACACTCCTTCCTCGTGTGGAAGATCCTTCTGATCCAGACCGTGGAAAGGAAGCGTTTACTTTGCCGCGAGCGGCCCTTCGAAATCAGATCCGTCCAGGGCTAACGGGTTTCGCCCAGATTTACGCACCGAAGAATTATTCTTACCGCCGCAAGTTTCGCTATGACGCCTTGTACGTTCAGAAGATGAGCGCCTGCCTCGACTTTAAGCTGGTGGCTCTCTCGTTCCTGAGAACCTTTTCACGACGATGGGAGTGAGCATCCCGTCTGAGTCAGTAGGTCGTTCCGCGATGTTATCAGCTAAGACGAAGCCCTGGTGAAGCTTGAACGCTCGAGGTTTTGAAGCCCGCGCCCTGTGGGGCTGATCGGTTGTTAGGAATATATAGTTTGAAATAAGGTGCAGTGCTCATTGATCTGTTCAATACAAATCCGAGTGAATTGTAACCGACTCCAAGGAGGGCACACATTGTTTTGCCTTCTCTAAATTGATTGCGTAGAATTTGCTAGAAAGGATGGGGTTTCCATGTCGGATTTAATAAAGAGGTCAGACTTGCCAGAATCTGGAGGGTATAGATTGGACAAGGACAACCCAATTTACCCGCAGTATCGTGACGAGATCGAGCTGAGAGATTATTATCGCGTGGTGGTTAGACATAAGTGGTTGATCCTAGCTGTTGTGGTTTCTGTGTTCACGCTGGTTGCCATACAAACCTTTACGGCCACCCCCATCTATCGCTCGACTGTCCGGGTGCGGATCGATCCCGAGGCGGCTGATGTCCTCCCTTACAAAAACGTGGCGGAAGCGTCGGAAATGTATCTGGCAACCGAGGCCTATCTTCAGACCGAATACAAAATCTTGCAAAGCCGCGCTCTGGTCCGTAGAGTCATCGAGATAATTAATCTAGCTGACGACCCAATATTTAATGAGGTACTTGGAAGCGGGTTTTGGGGCCAGTTTGAAAACTCTTTCAGCTCCCTTATGACAGCACTTTTTTCCCGGCGTAAGGGCCTCGGCGACAGTGACAGCGAGGGAACCGCGGCAGAATTGGTGGATCGATTTCTGGGGAAACTGCAAGTCCAACCAATTCGGTCCACTCGACTGGTGGAAGTCAGTTTTCTCTCTCACAATCCACGATTTGCCGCCAAGGTCGTGAACGTGCTGGCGGAAGAGTTTATCGAACAGAACTTTGAGAGCCGATATGAGGCGACGACTAGGGCCACTGATTTTCTCCAGCAGCAGCTCGAGCAGCTCAAAATTAAAGTCGAAAAGTCGGAGGAACACTTAATCAGCTATGCAAGAGGACACGGCATCCTCGACGTGGACGAACGCCAAAACATCGTCCTCCAAAAGCTGGCCGCCTTGAGCGAGGAGGTGACCAACGTTCAGGCTGACTTGTTTGCAAAGACAGCACGCCACGAAACACTCAAGGACGCTACACCCGAGCACTTCCTGCAGAGCCTCAAGAACGAACTCATTGGCAGGCTTGAGAACCGGTTGTTCGAACTCGAACAAGACCTGGCCAGCCTCTCTGTGCGCTTTGGGCCCGATTGGCCAGATGTCGTTAAGGTAAATAATGAGATTTGGGAGGTTAAAGAACAGCTTCTACGAGAAAAGGAGAGGGCGATTGAGGAGGCCGAGATCGACTACGGGGTAGCTTTGAGCCACTACGAAAAGCTTTCTAGCGCTCTGGAGGAACAGAAGACACTTGCCGACCGGCTCAACGAGGATTCCATCCAGTACGATATCCTCAAACGGGAAGCAGAGAGCAACAAACAGCTTTACGAAGGACTTTTGCGGCGTCTTAAGGAAGCCGGGGTGTCAGCTGGGCTCAAGTCCAGCAATATCCACATCGTTGACCATGGAGAAATCTCCCGGACGGTCTACCGGCCTCGAGCTGCTCTTAACTTAGCACTTGGTCTGGCTATCGGACTTGTACTCGGCGTCGGGCTTGCATTCTTGACTGAACACCTTGACAACACGCTCAAGACGCCCGATCAGGTGGAGGAGATTTTGGCTATTCCTTCCCTTGGAGTGGTTCCGGTGATGGGCAATCTAAGTGATCGCGCGACCCATTTATTGCCAGCCGAAGGGACGGGGGATACGGAAGGCGCTTCAGTTCTACCTTACACCCTGGCTGGATCTCGAATCTGGGAGGCCTACCGTTCCCTCCGTACTTCTCTTCTGCTTTCCTCTTCGGGTCAGCAGCCCAAAACTGTTCTCATTACGTCTTCATTTACCGGCGAAGGAAAGACTACAACAGTCACCAATGTGGGTATCGTTTTCGCCCAAACGGGCGCTCGCACTTTATTAATCGATCTTGATATGAGGAAGCCGATGCTGGCAAGGTTGTTGGGAATCGATGGGGGCCAGGGTATGAGTACCTTCCTTTCGGCGAACTCGGATCTTTCGTCACAAATTAAGCAGACACCGGTTCCAAATTTGTTTGTACTGCCAGCGGGTCCGATCCCGCCTAATCCAGCCGAGTTGATAGGTTCGAAGCGGATGCAGGAGGCGCTGACTCTGCTTGGTCAGCATTTTAAATACATAGTCATTGATTCGCCTCCGGTTCTCTCGGTGACGGATCCCTTGGTGCTGTCCCCGTTGGTTGATGGGGTGGTGATGGTGATTCATGGAGGGAAAACCCCGCGGGATGCGGTGAGGAAAGCTGATGATCATTTGCAGGATGTGGGGGCGAAGATTCTTGGGGCGGTCATTAATAATGTAAATACAGAGAGCTCAGAGTACTACTACTATTACCGGTATTACTACGACTATGGCTACTATGAATCCCGCGGATCTCGCGGATGATTATGGATTGTCGCCGATGGGAGAAGGTCATGATTAGAAAAATATTTATTTTGCCCTTTGCGATGGGAGTTCTATGGGGACAAGTTTATCAGCAGGGCAATAACTGGAATGAGCGGATACAGCAGTTGAGTTTCTTGAATCGGACTGCCTCGGAGTACCGTCTAGGAAGCGGAGATTTGATTGAGGTCAGTGTTTTTGGTGTTGAGAACTTCACGCATAACCTGCGAATTAACTCACGCGGTGAGATCAATCTTCCTTTCATAGGGGCGGTTAGAGCGGCTGGTCTGACACCTGCCGAATTAGAGGAACAATTGAAGTCTAGTCTAGACGGACGCCTGATCCGCAATCCACAAGTATCCGTGTTTGTAAAAGAATATCGGTCGCAGCCCGTGTTTGTGTTAGGTGCAGTCAAGCAGCCGGGACAGTATCAGACGTTCCAACAGCTCAACCTCATCGATGTTATTGCAATGGCGGGTGGACTGATTGTAGAAAGGGCAGCCGATCACGCACTGGTCCAGAGGAGAGTTTCTGTCTCAGCGGACGAGAGGAGTAATGGGGGAACGAACGACGTAACTAACACCCCTCAGACCCTAAAGGTAGATCTGAGAGCCCTTCTTGAGGATGGAGATCTTTCCCTGAACATTCCCATACGGGGTGGAGATGTCATTCAAATTCCGGAGCGAAAGGTCGAGTTGTTTTATGTCGTGGGAGAGGTGAACAGAGCCGGTGCCTTTGAGATGCCTCAACAGAACGACGTTTTTGTCTCGCAGGCCTTAGCCTGGGCCGGTGGACCCATGAAGACCGCCAAAATGAACAAAGGTATTCTGGTGCGATATGACGGAAAAGGGGGACGGCAGGAAATGGCCGTCAACTTCTCAGATATCATCAAAGGAAAAGAGAGCGATTTTCTTGTCCAAGCCAGCGACATCATCTTCATCCCTGGAAGCACGGCCAAGACGATTGGTTACAGCTTGCTAGGTGTTATTCCTGGTGTGGTGTCCGGGAGTATTATTTATGGTCCTATACTCCGTTAATCACACGGATCAAGCAGATTTAATCTACAGATTTACACCGGAAAAATACCCATGGATTGGCCGCGAAGAACGGTGGCCGTGCTCTTTGGGACAGCCTTGGTTTGAGGTCTGTTTCAGTACGCCGCTAAGGAACCTCAGATACATTATCGACTCTTTATCCTTTTGCTGCTTCCCGCACTGATTGCCGCATTAAGGCTGCCCGTTGAATCTGTTAAGGACGTTCGCTTTTTGGTTGTCCTCCTGATTGGTTTTTTCTTCTGGCCGAGGTGATTCTGCAGCCTACTCTCACCGGCCATGGGTTTATCATCGCTTCCCTGGGATGGCTGGCTTTGGCTTTTGCGCTCGCGCTTACTGCCGGGCAGCTGAATGCGACGCGGGCTCTTTTCCGGGGTCACGGAAGACACGGAAATTGTGCGGATCACCACGGAAGTTCACGGAATGGCAACGGATAAGAGCGGAATTGGACGGAATCGGTGGTAGAATTGCGACAAATGACGATCCAAGCTCAGAGGCACCTTTCGGATTTCGTAGGCTTTCCGTAGATCGCCGGTTACTCGCGGACTAGCGTTGGTAAGAGGCGATCAATTCGATATCGTGTTTCTTGGCTTCGGCAGTTCCTGAAGGGTGCACATAATAGCCAAACATGATCGGAAATGTGGATTTTCCCAGCTGTTTCTTTAGGCTGGCCAGGGTAAGGGCAAACTGCTCCACCTGGCGGGCGTAGATTCGACTTTTCACTTCCCCCACAGCGACAATCTTCCGACCTTTTCTCCGTCCCTCGGCATAGAGGTCAATCTCCACTTCGTCGCCATTGCTGCTGAAAAACCGCCTTTCGAATTCTCCCATCTCAATGCCATGATGGCGCAGCAGATATCCTGGCACCACCACATGAGCGATGTCCTCGAGGCCGAAGCCAATGTGGTCGCTCTAGTCGACCCACCTCTTGTGCCAGCTGCTGAAGAGCCAATTCCGTACGCGCCTGGGCCTGGGCTGGAGCACTGAGTCTTTGCTCAGTTGCTCGTTGGGCTTCGGCGAGCTGCCGTACTGTGGCCTGCAGATCCAGAAAGTCTGTCCGGCGGACTTCGATTTTCTGGACGCGTTCGTCCACCAACTCTAGCAGCGCTAACTCGAGTTCAGGGTCAATCTTCTTCGCCACGCCACCAGATTAGCCCAGACCATGGCTGCGATTCAAGTTGAACACTCGGGCAATGGCCGACGGGGGTCACGGGGGCCACGGGGGCCACGGAATCCACGGAATTAGACGGAACTGCACGGAAGGTTTGGAGAGGCACGGAAGACACGGGGGTCACGGAAGACACGGAATAAAACGGAATTTATACCAACGGATCACACGGATCTTCACGGATAAGCGCGGATGATTTGGGGGCGACGGACGGTGGCGGTGCTTTTTGGGGCGGCTTTGGTTTTGGGGCTGTTCGTGTACCCGGGGAGAGAACCGCAGACATATTATCGGCTCTTTCTTCTTTTGCTTATTCCCGCGCTAATTGCCACTTTTAGGCTGGACGCCCAATCTGTTAAGGAAGCTCGCTTTTTGGCTCTTCTCCTGATTGGGTTTTTTCTTCTGGCTGAGGTGATTCTGCAGCCTACTGTGACCGGTCGTGGGTTTATCATCGCTTCCCTGGGGTGGCTGGCTCTGTCTTTTGCCCTGGCACTTACTGCCGGGCAGCAGAACGCGGCGCGCGCTCTTTTGCTTTTTCTGATCCTTGCGGGAGGAGCTGAAGCTCTTTATGGATTGACTCAGTCTCTGGGGGAAAGCGGATCGCTTGCCAAAGGGACTTTCACCAATCGCAATCACTTTGCGGGGCTTCTCAACATGACGATTCCACTGGCCATTGGGGGACTTTACGCACACTATTCCAGGACGCGGGAGAAGCTGCGGTCGGAGGTTTTGGCTCAAGCGTGGATTGTGCTGTTGAGTTGCGCGTTTATGGGGTTGGGGATTTTATTGTCGTTGTCTCGGGCGGGGTCCGGGACGCTCATTCTTACGATCGTCCTTCTGGGGAGTTTACTGGCTCTCGGCCCGCGAAAAGCGCGAAAGGCGCGAACGCTTTCCGGGAAAGCGGCCTGGATCCTGTTGCTTGCCACATTGGGGTTGGGTGCTTGGGTGGGGATGGAT
Source organism: Acidobacteria bacterium AH-259-L09 (assembly GCA_027717875.1). Next base: position 48,988 of record JALLOL010000001.1, read on the forward strand.
GCGCTACTGGCGCGATTTGCACAGGCGGAGACCAGTCGGCCGGTGGTTTACCGGGACAGCCTCAAATTGATCGCCGAGGAGCCCCTTCTGGGAGCGGGGCCCGGGATGTATCAGTGGCGCTTTCGGCCTTATCAAAGCATCCAGGCCCAATTGTGGTATGACCATGCTCATAATGACTATCTGCAAAGTGCGGCTGAGTGGGGGATTCCCCTGGCCATGCTTTTCTGGGGGTTTGTGGTGTGGAGATTCTGGCGGTCGATACTGGTGTTTTTTAGTTCGCGGGATGCGTGGCGGCAGGGGATTGCTTTGGGGTGTGCGGGGGCGATCTTTTCGATTTTGGTGCATAGTTTTGTGGATTTTAATTTGCAGATACCGGTTAATTTGATGATTTTTTGTGTGATTCTTGGGTTAGGGTGGGGGTTGGAATTTAAGCCCGCGAAAAACGCGAAAATTCGCGAATGATTATAGCAGTACGAGTTGCCCTTAGCGTCCTCTTACTCCTCGCGGGGTGGAGGGTGTTTTGTCAGGTGGCGGCGTTGGGGATCGCCGAGGTCTATCCTACGGTTGAAGGGTTTCAGGAGGCGATTCGGTGGGATCCCACGGGGCCGGATTATTACTATCGGTTGGGTCTCATTCACCGGGACAATCCTGAGCATCAACATCTGCAGCTGGCGCGCTACTATCTGGGAAAGGCCACCGAGCTGAATCCGTATAACTGGTGGTACTCGTTGGACCTGGCCGGGAGTTATGAGATTGGGGCCACGGAAAACACGGGGGCCACGGAAAGCACGGAAACAAGACGGATCTACACGGAAAAGGCGGAAGCGGCGTATCTGAAGGCAGTTGAGATTAATCCGAGGGAGGCAGTCTATCGGTGGCGGTTTGCCAATTTCTACCTCAGGGAAGGAGACCTGGGGAAAGCGCTGCCGCAGTTTGGGAACGCGATTGAGCTGGAGCCGGGTTCGTATCTTCAGCAGACGTTGGCTTTGCTGTGGAAGGCTGGGGCCGGCAGTGATGACATTTTGAGCATCTGGCCGGAGGATAAACGGGCGCGGCTGGTGCTGCTTCGGTTTTTGGTGTCCACGGGACACACGGATTCTTACGGATCGACACGGAAAATTATAGATCGGGAGTGGGAAAAATTGGTTCGTTCGGATATGCCAGCAGTTGCGGAAGGGGAGTTTTATGTTGGGTATTTGTTGCGGCAGAGGCGCTTTGGGGAGGCTAAGGAGGAGTGGGTTCGGTTGAATGGGAGGGATGGGTTTGAGGATTTGATTTGGAATGGGGACTTTAGGCTGCCGATCACTGGGGGGATATTCGACTGGAAGCTTATTGTCCCGCGAAAAACGCGAAAAGACGCAAACGGGGTGTTGGAGATTGCGTTTGATGGGACGGAGAATATAGACTTTAATGGGTTGCAGCAGTTGGTTGTTGTTGAGCCCGGGGAGGGGTATCAGTTTTCCTTTAGAGCGCGATCCGAAGAGATTAGTACGGAGCAGGGGTTGTATTTTGAAGTTGTCGCTGGCGCTGTCCTATTGCAGACGGAGATGATTTTGGGGAGTACTCCGTGGACGGATTATTCAGGGCAGTTTAAGGTTCCTAGGGATGAGAATTTGGTTACCGTGCGGCTGAGAAGGCGGCCTAGTAAGAGGATTGATAATAAGCTGCGCGGGACTCTCTGGGTGGATTGGGTGCGCTTACGCGCCACGGAATGACACGGAATAAGACGGAATAACACGGATTATGCGGTGTCCGGTTTGTAAAAAAGAGGATGTTCGGCTGACGCATGCCAAGGGCTTTCTGGAGAAGAAGGTCTTTCGGTTGATCATGCTGCGGCCCTATCGGTGCCGGATGTGCCGGAGTCGGTTTTATCGGTTTAGTTTGCAGGATGGGGCGAGGAGTCCGAAGCGGGCGAAGAGGAGGAAGGAGAAAGCGGAGGAGGAGCAGTTTGGGCATTTTTTGAAGCCGGCGGATGAGAAGGAGTTTCGGGAGTTGATTGCGGAGATAGCGGAGGCGGAGAGGAAAATCTTTGGTGCCACGGAAGACACGGAAGAAGACGAAAAGTCACGGAATGTCGGTGCCACGGAAGGCACGGAAGAAGACGAAAAGTCACGGAATTTGGGGGTCACGGAAGACACGGAAGGAGACGGAAATTCACGGAATAATTAATGGAGTTTGTTGATATTCATACTCACATTATTCCGGGGGTGGATGATGGGGCGGCTTCGATTGATGAAACGATTGCCATGCTCAGGATGGCTTATGACGGGGGGACCAGGAAGATTGTGGCTACGCCCCATATGTTTTTTGACCTTTTTAAGAATAATGATTTTGTTGAAATCCGGGATCGGTTCGATGAACTTACATCGGATTTGAACTCCTACCAGGATACGTTTCCTTTTCTTAAAGAGATCGAGGTCTATCCGGGCGCTGAGAATTATGCCTCACCCGAGTTCCTGGAGGCGCTGGGTCAAGGGTGCGTGCTCACCTTGAACGGAAGTCGCTATCTGCTGGTCGAGTTTTCACCGATGCTGCCCTTTAGCCAGATTGAAAATGTCATTCAAAGGGTCTTTGCAGCTGGATACACTCCGGTCATTGCCCACTCGGAACGGTATGCGGCGATTCAGGAAGATCCGATGCGGATGGTTCGCTTCTGGGAGATGGGGTGTGTGGCGCAGGTGAATGCCGACAGTCTCCTGGGAGGCTGGGGGTCGCGGGCTACGAAGTGTGCCAAGGCTTTAATGGAAGAAGGTCTGGTGGATGTGATTGCTTCGGATGGGCATCGGCTTCGGTGGAGACCGCCCGTGCTGGACGGGGTTTTTCGGAAGCTGAAGAGTGAGTATGCCAGGGAAGATGTGGAGGCGTGGATGGTGGAGAATCCGGGGGGGATTTTGGCGAATGAGAGGCTGGAGGTGACTTATCCCGCGAAAGACGCAAAATAACGCGAAAAACACGAAAAATGACTTGCAATATGGTAAGTTGGTAATATATAAAAGGCAAAGAGGAGAAATTTATCATGTGGAAGAAGGTTTTTACGGGGTGCTTTGTGGTTTTCTTTGGGGTGTCTTATGGGTTGGCTGCTAGTCCGGTGCCGGTGCTGGGACAGGTGATTGCCAACAGTGTCCAGATGGACGGCATGAGCGTCCCGTCCGGGACAACCGTTTTGAACAATACTGTGGTGAAGACTAGCAAGGATCCTGCCTTCATTCACTTGAACAATAGTCAAGTTGTGCAGCTCCACAGGAATTCCAGCGCCTACCTGGAGAGAACTTCTTCAGGCGAAGTTCAGGTCACTGTTCGCTCTGGAACCATGTCCTTCCGGACAGTCGGTGGAAAAGTCATGACTGCCCCTCCTGAGAGCGTTATTGTGTTTCCCTACGGTAGTCTGCCCGTCGCTAACCCTCAGCAGGCATCAGTGCTCAGAGTGATCTTGACTGAGAGAGCGGAAGCGGGACAGGACACCATCGTGGTGAACGACTCGACCAGGATTGAACCGAAGCAGGCCATCTTGATTCGAAGCCCCGATGGAGAGACGCAGGAAATTCACTACGTGGAAGCCTTTGACGGGAATAACGTCAAGTTGACCGCTCGCTTGGAAAATACCTTTGAAGCTAACTCCGTCATCATTCAGGACCCGTCGGTGCTTGAGCAAGCAGTTGCCGTTGGAGCAGTTGTGGTCGGAGTGGCCGCTGGAGTCTCCATAGGTGCGGCGGCTGTTGCTGGTGTAGCGGTAGCGGTGGGGGCTGCAGCTCTTAGCACAGCAGCAATAGTGGGTATCGTTGCAGGTGTGACGGCGGCAACAGTCGGGACCCTGGTGGCGACCGACGTGATTGGTGGTGACGAAGAGCCCCCGCCGGCTAGTCCATAGTCCCATCCCGCAGATTTGCGCGGATAAAGGCGGATTAACGCAGATACTTTTATCCCGCGGATCACTTGAATGTGGTTCGCGGGATTTTTTTGTCCCGCGAATTCCGCGAAAGGCACGTGAAAGACGCGCGGATTAGGCGGCCCACGGAAGGGCAGGAAAAGCTTCCGTGATTTTCCATGGGCATGATCGAAGACTATAGGATTATTCTTTTGTACTCCAGTTTCTCGAGCGCGCTGAAGTTGATGAGAAAGCCAAGTTTGAAACCGGTCGCTGAGAGGTACTCAATCAACTGAGAGGTGAATTTTGGATGCAAGTGCTCAACCGCTTTTAGCTCGAGCATGATTCGATCCTCCACGATCAAATCGATCTGCCCTCTTCCAACTGCGGAGCCTCTAAATTTCTTTTAAAGGAGCTGCCCTATTGGAGGCAAAAAAAGAGGGGGATAACTTATTACCCCCCTCCACTGTCAATCACCAGGGTATATCCCCCACCTCCTCACCAACTTAATTACCCCACTTTAAGTGATCAACATCATCTCGTCTCTCCTTCCTTTTGTGTTTTTGCCTGCGCAAACTTTGGTACTGTCCTAAGAAGGTGTCGCTAGCAAGAAAAGCTTGAAACTTGGGAAGAAGAAGACATATAGCCGATAAGCATAATTGCCATGTGAACGGATGGAGAACAATTGTAGACGAGTCACGAGGTTAGCGAGTGTCAACCAACTCTCCTGATTATTCGAGCCACGCGCCCGTAAACAGGGCCTTCTACTTGTTTCAATGTTTCATGTTCAATGTTCTCTAAATCGCCCAATTTACTAGTCCTGCACATCCAGAATGGCCTGCTGTCCGATCTCTCTCGAGAGAAGCCTGATCAATCGTCTCACACAGTTTGCATGCCTGTCACCAATGGGCGTCATCTCGACAATCTCCCCCTCGATCAGCTCCACGCGATCGTTCTCGGCAAAAATGCCGGCTTCGGCCATCCGGTAGAACTCCTCGACGTTAAAGAGGTGTCTTTGAGGCTGGATCGTCATTGCCTCCTAATTCTACACCAATTCCGTGTAGTTCCGTCTCTTTCCGTGTCTTCCGAATTGTTCCGTGCAATTCCGTTCTTGTCCGTGGATTCCGTGGTCACGGAGCTCTGGCATAGAACTCTGCCGTGCTCTCATCCAAGGTGAGCAGGTGAACGCGCGGGGAATCGAGGAAATCCCTTAGCTGTTTGCGGTTCTGTTGCTGGCGGTGGCCGAGGGCGAAACCACTCAGGAGCTCCCCGAGCACTACGGGATTCAGGCCCAGCGTTCGCGCCAGACGGAGGATCTCCACGGCCTGGTCGCCGCGCTTGAAGGCCACATTAGGCGTTGGTATCCAGGAGGATTTTCCTCACCGCCAGAGATCCTGATCCACCTGCTCAAACTGCTCAATGTTTTTCAGGAAGGACTCGGCTTCCCGGGCGCTCCAGGTTCCGGCCAGGTGGTCCAGATCATGGTACCGGGGACGTCCCAGATTCGTTTCCCCCAGTCCCAAGACCTGTCGAATGTACTGCAAAATCAAGGCATTTACGCTGACACCCAAACGCTCAGCCGCCGTTTTCAGCCGTTTGCGAGTTTCCTCATCAATACCGCGCACGCTGATAGCACTCATAGCAACCAAAATGATAGCATTTCAGCTCACTATCCGCTACCACCTTCCGTCGGCCACGGTGTGCCCCCGGCGGGATCAAGCGAGAATCTCATCAACGCCGTGACACCAAAAACCATCCGTGAAGATCCGTACAAATCCGTGTGATCCGTGACACGCTATCCTAAGATTTGGTCTACGGTGTCGTGGTAGGTGAACTTCAGTTCAGGATGGGTAGGACTCATGTCCTGCATTATAACGCGATTCCCCAAAAGCAATCCCACGGAATGCCAAACGTCACGGTACTCGCCAAACCAGACACTTAGCCAAGTATCTCGTCCACAGCAAGCTCCAGACCGGGGACGCTTTGGCAAGCGAGGCTCAATCCGCGCTGTATGCTCTCGACCTCCTGGTAGCCTTCGGGGGCGGGCCGTCGGTAGACCTCGACCGACTCAGCTGCCAGCTCCACCAGCCATACTTCTGGGATGCCGGTGTGGGCGTAGAGCGGCACTTTAATCCCTCGATCGAATTCCTGCGATGTATCCGCCACTTCCACAACCAGGAGTAGATCCTGGGGCTCCGGGTGGGCAGCGCGGTAGAAGTCGTCTCGGGGTTTCAACAGGACCAGATCAGGCTGTGGTTCCGAGCGCCGGCCAAGCCGAATGGGATTTTGCACCCACACCACACATCGGTCCTGGAAACGAGTAAAGGCGGCGGTGAGCCAGGCCACACAGCCCGCGTCGCGGCTCCCAATCGGTGTCATCTGGACAATTTCGCCCTCGATTAACTCTACCCGATCATCCTCCGTAAAGATACCGGCCTCACCCATCCGTTGGAACTGATTAACGGTAAACAGGTGTCTTTGAAGCTGGACCGCCATGATTTTTTCATTTAGCCTTGATACTTGGCTGTCTGCCTAACCAGTTAACTGCCCACTTATTAAACCCCTTCCCCTCAGGAGTTCGAGGATTATAAGAAGCGTAGATAATAACTCCCTCAAAAGAATGATGTGCCTCCACCACTCTGGTAGCCTTGTCAGCTAGCCACAGCCCCAAGCTTTTCCAGTCAACTTTAAATCGGTAATCGTTTATACCCCTGTCCGAAGCTTCC
>JALLOL010000010.1 GCA_027717875.1 Acidobacteria bacterium AH-259-L09
AGGCCCTAAAGTATTCTGAAGAGCTTCGCCGGGCGGTGACCGAGATTCGCGAAACGGCTGCGTTTATGGCGGCAGAGCTGCAAAAAGAACCGGCCCCCGGGCTTTCCGCAGAGCATCAGCAGAGAATCGAAACCAAGCTCCGGGCGCGCCCTGCTCCCTTTTTCTTTTCAACCAAGGGCAAATGGGTGATGGTTGGTGGGCTGGCGGCGGCCTGCCTTATACTTGTCGTGAACCTCACTCCAACTCTTTACCAAAGCCGCTCTGAGCGGCTCAGCGTGGCTGAGCTTCGCCGCCCCGCAACCGACATAACTTCCTCCGAATCAGACACCATTGATCGGCAGCTCGCTGGCGAAAGTGTAGACAACACTGAAGGTAAATCAGTTACTCAAGAAGATCACTCTCAGCAGAGACTGCAAAGTGCCACAGTTAAAAATGAAACCTTAGATCGTGGCCGACGAGATACGCCCGCCAAAGTCAGTGACATCGAGAAAAGCCCCGAGCCTGAATCCCAGCGTTCGCAATTTCAGTTGGCCGAAGCAGACGAGGCGGCTTTGGGAAGAAAAAGGGGCAAAGAGTCTGAACAGGTGGCCGGCCTTGTGAAGCAGGTGCTTGTGTCGGGCAAAGACAAGCTGTCTAGTTCGAAGCTGCGCAATGTGCCGTCTGCAGCGGGTCCTGCCGCGCCAATTAGGAGGGAAGCAAAATCCGCGGTGTTCGCGGACTCAAGACCACTCGACTTTCCCCAGCCCGATTTCAACACAGAAGCCTACGATCGGATCGTCGACAATCGATTCCTCGAGGTTTCTGAAAACCCCCTTTCCACCTTCTCCATTGATGTAGACACGGCCTCCTACTCCAACGTTCGCCGCTTTCTACGGCAGGAAATGCGACCGCCAAAGGATGCGGTTCGAATTGAAGAGATGCTGAACTATTTCTCCTACGACTACCCAGCACCTTCGGGGAAAGACCCTTTCTCGGTTCATGTCGAAGTGGCCCAGGCCCCCTGGAATTTGGAGCACCGGTTGGTCCGCGTGGGGCTCAAGGGGAAAGAGATTCAACTCGAGAAGCGACCCTCCAGCAACCTGGTTTTTCTGCTGGACGTCTCCGGGTCGATGCGACCGTCCAATAAGCTTCCCTTGCTCAAGAAAGGGATGCGCTTACTGGTGGAAAAACTGGGCGAGAATGACCAGGTTGCCATTGTCGTCTACGCGGGTGCCTCTGGGCTGGTTTTGCCCTCCACTTCCTGTGAGCAAAAGGAAAAGATCATGGCAGCCTTGGAAAATCTTGAAGCTGGAGGATCGACCAATGGAGGTTCGGGGATTCAGCTTGCCTACGAGACGGCCGTATCCAATTTAATCCCGGGAGGGATCAACAGGGTTATTTTGGCCACCGATGGCGACTTCAACGTAGGCATCACTAATCAGGGAGATCTGACTCGCCTCATCGAAGAAAGAGCAAAGAGTGGGGTTTTTCTGAGCGTGCTCGGCTTTGGAATGGGCAACTACAAGGACTCTACCTTGGAAAAGCTGGCTGATAAGGGCAACGGCAATTATGCCTACATTGACACAATCAACGAAGCCCGCAAGGTCCTGGTAGATCAGATCGACTCTACTCTGATCACCATCGCCAAGGACGTCAAGATTCAGATCGAATTCAATCCCGTGCAAGTCCAGGCTTACCGGTTGATTGGCTATGAAAATCGCCTCCTGCGCAAAGAAGATTTCAATGACGACACCAAGGACGCGGGTGAGATTGGCGCCGGCCATACCGTCACAGCGCTCTACGAAATCGTACCGGCAGGAAAGAAGATCCAGATTCCGGGCGTCGACCCTCTCAAGTATCAAAAGCCTATCGAAACCACAGATGTTGCTCAAGAAGGCGAACTCCTTATGTTGAAACTGCGCTACAAGGAGCCTGATGGGCAAACCAGTAAACTGTTGGAGTTCCCAGTCCGAGACAGCCACAGAGCGTACAGCCAAGCTTCCCAGGACTTCAAATTCGCAGCTGCAGTGGCCTCCTTTGGCATGATTCTTCGGGAATCTCCCCACAAAGGCAATGCCACGTTGGACAGTGTCCTGGAGCTGGCCGAAGAAGGTAAAGGCAGCGATCCTCATGGCTATCGAGGGCAATTCCTCGAGCTGGTGAAAAGGGCCAAAGCATTGGCTGGCTCTGACTCAAGTCCAAACCGGTAATCACCGACACCAACTAGAACACGGAACTACAGTACCATTCCCAGAGTCCAAGTATAGGAGACACCATGAAGACACTCGTACCTTTCTTGTCCCTGTTTATCCTTTTCGGCCTGAGTTCGGCACAGTTGCCTGGGGCCGACTACGAAGGGCTGAAGCAACAGGCCGAGAGACTTTACGCGGAAGGATCGTATCGGCGAGCTCATGAACTTTATGTAAAGGCGGATGAGCTGGATTTGCCTGAGGCTGAAGCTCGCTGGGTGGATTTCCGTCTGACAGACACGCAATGGCGTGCCCAGGCAGCAACTCAAACTTCTGATAGCACCGAATTCGAGGAAGCTCGTCGTCAACTTGAAGCTCTGATAGGCCAAGCGCGGCGTCCGGAGCACCACGACCGGGTCTGGGCCGAAGCTCAGCAGTCCCTGGGAGATTTCTGGTGGCTCCGTCGAGACTCGCGAAACTGGGGGGCAGCCTGGACTCATTACCAGCAAGCCCTGAACTGGTGGGCCGACTCCAAGGACATAAAGACAGCCCGAGGGCGTTATTTGGAAATCGTCTGGACAATAAGCGAACCCGGCTGGAGAGACTCACACTATTACTACGGCGCCTTTGGCAACATTCTCCCGCTGCAAATCCTGGAAAACGTCCTGAAAATTGCCCAGGGCGACCATGGCAAGGCTCGAGCCCACTACCTAATGGCGATGACTCTGAAGAACCAAGGAGACTGGGCACAGAAGCAGCGAGTTAGCAGAGAATTCGAGGCCGCCCTTCAAGGAGGTGCTACCAGTGATTGGTACGATGATTCTCTCTTTCACTACGCCCACTGGATGGCGAGTACGGGACGCGTTACTTTTGACGAGAATAACCACTGGGTGCAGCAGCCCGACTATGTGAAAGCCCTGGAACTGTTTCGCCGGCTTGTCGGGCAATATTCTAAAGGAGAGACACGCTACTACGATGAAGGCAAGCGGCAGATCAGCGAGATCACCTCGCCAAACCTGAGTGTAGCCGTCTCAAACATATTTCTTCCCGACTCGGAAATCCAGTTTCAGCTGAACTGGCGCAACGTAAAAAAGATCGATTTCAGTCTTTACGAGGTTGATCTGACCCGCGATGTGCGCTTCCGAGGCAGTAATGGTGGATGGCTGGATTCCATTTCGCCGATGCAGCAGGCGCTTTTCAAGTCCTGGTCGAAGGAAACCGGAGACCAGGGCGACCATAAGCCTGGAGCCCAGATATTAAGGATACGGGACAAACTGCCGGTAGGGGCTTATCTATTGGTTGCCTCGGGGAATGGGAAAACAGCCAGAGACCTGGTCCTGGTCACTGACACCTCGCTAGTCCTGAAAACACAGGGAACACAGGCCCTGGTTTATTATTGCAATGCCTTGGAAGGCTCTCCCATCACCAATGCCAGGGTTCACCTTTGGCAGTATTCTAACCAGGCAGACAGGTGGCAAGACTGGGTGCTGGACACCAATCAGGAAGGCATCGCCGTTTTCGAGCTGGAAGTGACGTCAGCTGGACGGCAGGTCTTTGCTTTTGCCGCCCTCGATGAGCGGCAGGCCTTCGGTATCGGCCACACTCCTTACTATTCCCGGGATCATCAATGGCGTGTCTACGCCTTTACCGACCGGCCAGCTTACCGGCCTGGTGAAGAGGTGCATTGGAAAATTGTGGCGCGCAAGGACAAGGACTTCCGCCTCTTCACGCCGTCCGAACAGAGAGTTGAGTTCGAGATCACAGATCCGCGTGGGGCAACGGTCAAGAAATCGGAGGTTACTCTAAATGCCTTTGGTAGTGCCTGGGGTTCGTTCGAATTGACCGATACGATGCCTCTAGGGGAATACAGCATTCGGTTTTGGGATGAGGATAGAGAACATTCAATCGGCAGCGCAAGGATGTTTCGTCTGGAAGAATACAAGTTGCCCGAATTTAAGATTAGCGTCCAGACACCAAAAGAGAACGGAAAGCAAAAAGTTTTTCGGCTGGGGGAGAGTGTCGAAGTGAGCCTTCAAGTGGACTACTACTTCGGAGCGCCGGTGTCTGGCGCCGAGGTGGACCTGTTGATCCACCAACGACCATTTCACCACTGGTGGCGACCGAAGCGCGATTTCCCCTGGCTTTACCAGGAATCCTCATTTGACCGCAGTCATCAATACGGCAGTTGGAGAGGGCAAGTCGTTCGGCGAGAAAAGATCAAAACGGACGCCGATGGCAAAGCACTGTTTTCCTTTGACACGCCCGCGAACAGCAATCAGGACCAGGAATATGAGATCGAAGCGCGTGTGAGGGACTCTTCGCGTCGAGAAGTCATTGGCCGCTCCATCCTGCGGGTCACACGTCAGCCCTACTTTGCCTACTTGCATCCTCGCCACAACCTCTACCGGCCACAAGACACAGTTGAGATCAGAATCAAAGCCCTTGATGGCAACAATCAGCCGGTCCAGGTTCAGGGTACCGTCAAAGTGCAGCGCAGCTTCTGGGTGGAGATTTGGCTTGACCCGAATGGCCGTGAGGTCAAGGGGGAGAGACTCAGGAAGCTTCAGTCGGAGCTTCCGATATTCCCGCCGCCAGGGTCCTCTGGCCGAAGCTGGCGGATCAAGTACCGGGGTTACCAGCATGAGGAAATTCTGACACGAAGTGTAAAAACCGACGGTCGGGGAGAAACTCAATTTCGTTTCTCTCCGCAGCACGAGGGCTACTACCGGATCTTGTGGGCGAGTCACGATGAACGAAGTGGACCAATCGGTGCCGAGACCACTGTCTGGGTGGTGACGAATAGGACGACGGAACTCGGATACCGTCACGGGGGGCTCGAAATCGTCCTGGACAAGGACACCTTTCGCGTCGGCCAAAAGGCTCCCGTGATGCTGACAATCTCAACCAGCAACCGATACATCCTCTTTAGCCTGGAGGCGGAAGATCTCTACAGCTACCAACTAGTTCATGTCACCGGCACGGCCAAGCTCCTCGAAGTGCCCATCCAAGAAAAGCACGTTCCGAACTTCTTCTTAAGTGCCTTGATGGTCAGTGATGGCCAGATTTTCATGGACATTAAGGAGGTCATCGTTCCTCCGGTGGAACATTTTCTCCAAGTCGAAATTCAGACAGACAAAGAAGAGTACGAGCCGCGCCAAAAGGGCAAGATCACCATCCTAACAACTGATCGCCACGGTAATCCTGTATCAGCCGAAGTGGCCGTGGGAACGGTGGACGAATCAGTTTACGCGATCCAGGCCGAATATGCTTCCGATCCCCGGCAGTTCTTTTTCGGGAGAAAGCACCAGCGCTGGGTTCAAACGAGCAGCTCCTTTCAACAAAGGAGTTATGCGCGGCTGGTGAAAGGACCAGAAGACAGTCTAATTGACGTACGGGTTCAGCAGGGACGAGATGACGCCGTTGCAAGAGGTGTCCTTCCGGGCTTTGAAGGAGAAGCAGTGGGAGGGGCTCGCCTCAAAGTAGCAGATGCACTCTATGCGCCCGAGGGTTTGGCTAGAGGGGAGGCACGACAGTCGAAAGAAGTCGGTGCATTCTTCTCGGAAGCAGCTCCTGGAGGGCAGACTGGGAGCGAGCCCACAGTACAAGTCCGGAGCGATTTTCGCGCCACCGCTTTCTGGCGTTCCCATGTCCTTACCGGTTCGGACGGGAAGGCTGTCCTGAGCATGAAATTTCCCGACTCACTCACCACCTGGCGCACCACGGTGCGTGCGGTTGGAAAGGACAGTGTAGTGGGCTTGGCCACATCCAGTGTGCGTACCAACCAGCCGCTGATCGTGCGTTTACAGGCCCCTCGCTTCTTTGTAGTCGGCGACAAGGTCACCCTCTCGGCCGTGATCAATAACAACACCGAAAAGCCCCTGGAAACTCGGGCCCGGTTGGAGGCCGATGGACTTCGCATCCTGGGTTTACTGCGAAACGGCCGGATCGTTAATGACCAGACAGGATCTCTTCGGGTAGAGGCTGGAGGCCAAAATCGCCTGAACTGGATTGCCTTGGTCCAGGAAGCAGGGCGCGCCCGGCTCAGTGTCATAGCGCGCGCCGACCAACATGCCGATGCGATGGAGAAGAGCTACCTCGTGCACGAACACGGGATTGAGAAGTTCATCTCGCGAGCGGGTAAGATGCGCTCGCCCGACTTGACCGTCCGTCTAAACCTCCCCTCGCAGCGCAAGGCAGGGAGTACCGATGTGACCATTCAGTTGACACCCAGCTTGGCTGTGACGATGCTCGACGCTCTTCCTTACCTGATCGACTATCCTTATGGGTGCACCGAGCAGACAATGAGCCGTTTTCTGCCTGCTGCCATCACCACCCGAACCTTACAGGATCTGGGACTGGAACGAGACACAATCCTCAGCAGAACGTTCGGCGGAATTGTCCAGGAGCACGCCTTAAAAACTCATCCCGGGGGGTCAAAAGACCTCCGTAAGTTGGACGAAATGATCCAACAAGGACTCAAACGACTCTACGATTTCCAGCACCCGGATGGGGGCTGGGGCTGGTGGAAAGAGGGCGAAACCGATCACTTCATGACCGCCTATGTCGTTTGGGGTTTGACATTGACACAAGAGGCTGGAATCGAGGTCAAACCGGATGTACTCAGAGGGGCCGTGGAGTACCTTGACAGGGAGATTGTGGAGGCCGAAAACATGTACGATTTACAGGCCTGGATGCTGCACGCCCTGTCCGCCTCTCACAAATCGATTCGAACGGGCACACCAAGCCGCTTCCAAGTGAGGGCCTTTGATAATCTGTGGCGCCACCACGATCGTCTTAACGCCTATACACGCTCGCTGCTGGCACTGAGTGCTCACCATTATGGCTATGGTGAACGCGCCGGAATATTGGTTCGGAATCTTGAAAATGGAGTGAAGATAGACCGCTCTCCACAAAGCTCGGTGCTGATGCCGGAGCAAAGGCAATTAGATCAAGAAAGCATGTCCACCGCGCACTGGGGGGAAGACGGGATCTATTGGCGCTGGTCTGAAGGCGGAGTAGAAGGTACGGCTTTCGCCCTTAAGGCCATTCTGACGATTGACCCTGAAAACAAACTGATCGAGCCCGTGACCAATTGGCTCATCAAAAACCGCCGCGGAGCCCAGTGGAGTAACACCCGCGACACCGCCATCGTGATTCTGGCCCTGAATGACTACCTGCGCAAGAGCGGGGAGTTAGAAACCGATGTCGAGTACGAACTGCGTGTGAATGACCAGCTCATTGCCAGCAGAAGAGTTACACCAGAGGATGTCCTCAGAGCTCCCAGCCAATTCAGGATTGATCCGGAGTTGATCCAGAACGGAGCAAACCAGATTCGAATCTTGAAAACATCTGGCCGATCTTCTCTCTACTTTGCCGTACAGGCCAAATTTTTTAGCCTTGAGGAGCCCGTTTCAGCATCGGGCAACGAGATTTTCGTGCGTCGGCGTTACTACAACCTGGTTCCCCAGCAAACACTGCTCAACGGGTACGTTCACGAAAAACAACCTCTGGAGGATGGAGAACAGGCCGTGAGTGGGGATCGCGTCGAAGTAGTGATGACCATTGAGGCTAAGAACAACTACGAGTATCTGGTATTCGAAGATCTAAAGCCGGCTGGCCTGGAAGCCGTCCTGCTCAAGAGCGGGGGCCCACTGTACGCGAAAGAACTTAAGCGCAACGCTATGAAAACCCTCTCTAGCTCTACGGACCGAAATTCTGCTGATTACACGGGTCGCAGCCGCTGGGTTTACCGGGAACTGCGCGACCGCAAGGTGGCTTTCTTTATCGACAAACTCCCCCAGGGAGTGTGGGAGATCCGTTACCAGCTTCGAGCCGAAGTCCCAGGTCAATTCCACGCCCTGCCGGTGCTCGGGCATGCCATGTACGTGCCGGAGATTCGATGCAGTGGCGAGGAAATCCGGCTTGAGGTGAAAGACGACAGGTAAGAGACGAGAAATGGTTCTTTTTCGAGTCTTGAAAAGGAGCCTTGCTGTCGCTTCATTTTTTGCAGCTTTTGCTGGTGGGTCGATTTGGACACCGCCCACGACGGCGATACGATGATTGAATGTTCCACACGGCCTTCCGCCTGCTGGTTATGTTCTTTCAACATATCACGCAGTTCGTTCTTAGTTCTGCGGGCAGTTTCCCCGTTCAAGTCAAGACGCATCACCTATCGGAGTTCCTGCTTTACCCGTCGTTGGGCGAGAGGAGTGTGGCGACCTGGGGGTGGAGCTCGCCGATCACGGCATCGAAGGGAGGAAGATCTGGGACCAGCGGACCAAGCCACTGGTCCCAGGTCTTCTTGACATAGGCCAGTATGTTTTCCTGGAAGAAATTCTCCGGGCCTTGGAAACTCACGTTTCGTAAAGTGCACTTCGCTTGCAGTAAAGACCTGAAATCGGAGAGGTCCATCTGATCCCTGTAGGCACCGAGTACCCGCCAGAGGTCATAGTAGTCGCGGGCGCGGGAGCGGCTCCAACCACGTTCCTCAAGTCTCTGGACATGTTGTAGGATGGCGCGCAGTTTCTCGGCCAAAATCTCTTCGAGGGCATATACGCGGACCTGGACGCCCAGGGATTCACCGTATTCGTGGATCACCTTCCGGTTCCGCACGGGTTTGAGCACTTTCTCATCCAGCGCTGTCTCGATCATGATGCGCGTATGTGGTTGTCTGTGCCAGGGAAGACGGGCGCGAATCGTAAAAGCTTCCTGACCTCCTGGGTGGGGTTCTTTCTCAACATAGCGTTCACAGACGATTTCGATCGGAGCATACTCATCAAGTAGTTCTGACGCCTCATCGCACACTTGCTTCACCGCCCGCTCCATCGCATCCTCAGTAGGCACTTCTCCAATTCCGGAGAAATCCAAGTCCTCTGAAAAGCGATAGTCTCCGAAATAGCACTTCTTGAGCGCCGTCCCACCTTTGAAGATGAGCGTGTCGCGGAGGGATTCCACCTGACCGATGCCGGCGAGAACCCAAGAGAGGAGGTAGTCCCTTTCCAGGACTTCCCAAGGGACACCCAGGCGCTTCCGCGCCTCTTGTAGGCGCGTACGAAGTGGTCTCATGCCTTTACATTCCCCGGAAGGTTCTGCTGAATCATCCAGCGTCGGTTGTAAGACCCTCTTCGGGGTCCGGTGGGATCGAGCTTTCGATAACCCTTGATCGGAACTCGCGCGAGGCGTTCTAAGTGGTCAAAGTTAATTCCCCGGCTTTCGAGGACCCACCCTAGCCGCTTGGCCGTTGCCGCATCCAGCTTGAGGGCGTAATCCTCGATCCGTGTGAGATTCAGGTCGGCCCCATGGATTTCGAAGGCATGTAAAACCTCGGCGAAGTCACCACAGTACTGTGGCATGGACAGACCGTCGAGCAAGGTGCGCTCGGGATCGGTGATCGTCACACGGGCTTCCCCAATCCACGCCTTCTCCGTTCCAAAGAAGCGCTCCGGTTTGACCTGGACAAACTGATAAGTAATCTGTGCGACCGGATAACCGTCCGAAGGCTTCTTCTCTCCGCGTACTCGAGGAACAGACGTTTCTGTTGTCGTGAGGACGAACACCTTTCTCGGAGCCTGATCGGTCAGGCCGTGGTGGTGCAAGGCCGACCAATGACTGATAGCAGCGGGGCTTGCCAGGGCCATTGCAATCTCAAACTCGTGGGCCGGTGAAACGCCCGGCACCGTCGACGAAATGGCATAAAGCCCTTTTCGCAGGCGAACCAGCCACCCCGATCTGGTTAGATGGTGGAGCGATTGTCGAATATAGCTCTCTGAAAGTCCCACCAGTGGAGCAAGCTCCCGGGCTCGTGCTACTGAGAAAATTCGCTCTCCCTCATTAGCCAGCTTCCTTACGAGTTTGAGACCCGCGCCTGTATGCATTAGATTATCTCTGGAGATTGTTCGTCTCAGGCGAACAATTGCACTATGTGTTCTAATCCCATTTTAGAAATATTATGGTAATTGTTCGTAAATTTCAAACAATTGTCGGACACAATCTATATATCGCGAGAAAAATGATCTGTACCAGCTTCAACCCAGGACCCCCGAAGCGCCATACTTGCCTTCCCGTCTTCAGAGAAGTCGTTCTTCTATTTAAGGTTGACCCAGGTTGCTCCTTAGTACTCCTAGCCACCATCTTAATGCAGAAATCTTAATTGGTGATAAACTAGTAGCGAGCAGTTAAGTTGAGGGGATTTTTTGGCCATGCACAATCAGTTTACCGCTATCATCGAGCGTGATGGGGAGTGGTACATCGCCTATTGCCCCGAAATTCCAGGGGCCAATGGCCAGGGGCGCAGTATGGAAGAGTGTCGAGAGAGCCTGGCCGAAGCTATTGCCTTGATACTTAAAGACCGAAGAGAGGACGCTCTGCGGGCTGTGCCCAAAGACGCTATCCAAGAAGTCCTCACGGTCGAGTGAAGCGTCAGACTCTTCTTCGGCATCTGAGAAGGCACGGGTGCTATCTTAAGCGCGAAGTGACGAGCCGGTGTGAGAAATGCGGGTTAATGCCTACCGAATCGCTGTCGTCGGCACCGGCTTGTGGGCTGTAAGAAGTTCGTCCACGATCCAGCCCGCGCCGTGTACCTCGCGGGCAATGGTGAGAGCAAGACGAATGTCCGTGCTGAGAGCGCGGCCGGAGACCTCGCTGTACGTCCAGTCGCTTCCCATCGACTCCTCGTTTCCATCAAAGATCAGGCCCACAATCTGGAGGTCGCGATTGAGCAAAGCGCTGCCGGAATTCCCGCCCGTGATGTCGTTGGTGCTTACAAATACCATCGGCAATTCGGCAAACTTTTCGTAGTCCGCCTCGCCGATCTTCTCGCGCCAGGTCTTAAGTTTTCTCGGCAGTGCAAAGTCACCCGTGTCTCCGCGGGCTTCGGCTAGCTCAAACATTCCGCCAAATTGGGTCGCAAAGGGGACCTTCTGTCCCTGTTTGTCCGTGTAACCCGCGACTTTTCCGTAGGTAACCCGCAGGGTGAAGTTAGCGTCCGGATAAAGCTTCTCGCCTTTCCAAGCCACCATTCCTCGGGCGAACTGGGTTCGGTTGCGGAACAGCTTTTCATTGAGAACGCGTACTCGCTTTCGAAGATCCTTGAGCGAGGACTCCAGATCGCGCGTAAAAACCACCGCTGCGTCACTCGATTTCTCAAACTCCTCCGGCGAACTGTCAATAAGCTTCTTTCGGGTCTCGCTCACGGTGACGGAGGAACCATTAACAATGGCCTCAGCCATGGAACGAGCCGTTGCCTCAGATCCGAGCCGCTCGGCCAGTTTCTGCACGGCCGGGATCCGCTGCTCGCCCTTTAAGGCCAGCGCTTTTTCAAAGGTGATTTCCAGGAGGTCCACTTCAAGTTCACTAATCACGGGCTCGTCATCCAGCAAGGCTTTTCGGATGTCCGGCCAGAAACGCTCCTGGAACTGGGGCTCCCGATCTCGATCCGACTCTTTGGCTCTTTCTTGGGCAAATTCGTACAGGCCTGACGCGAGGCCGATCACCGATGATCTCTGCAGCCAACGGAGAGCGTTGTCCAGGTCTTCGTTGGCTTCGACGTCATTGGCGTAAACCGCGCGCTGGGCGTCGAGCACGCCGCCGTATTTCTCGGCCAGGGTTGGGTTTTCGGCCAGGAAGGCCGCGAAATCGCGTTCCCGCTGCAGGCGCTCGCTCACCACATTAGTTGTTTTCAGAGCGGCCAGGACGTCCGTCTCGTACTTGAGAGTGTTGGACAGTCCAAAGATACGCTCCTGAAGTAATATCTGATTTTGGGGTTTCATCGCCGCGTACTTGCGCAAGAGAGGCAGTTCAGTTTTGTAATCCTGTATCCGCTCGGGAATGCCCTTCTCAAGGTTGTAAATGGCGGAAAAGCTCATGCGGTATCGATTGGTGTTGCCAGGGAAGCCGGCCACCAAGGCAAAGTCACCCTCTTTTACTCCGTCGAAACTCACGCGCAGGTAGTGTTCGGGGCGCACGGGTACGTGATCCGGATCGTAGTCACCGTGCGATCCGTCTTTCCCCACGTACGCTCGCAGTACGGAGATATCCGAGACATAGCGCGGGAATCGGAAGTTCATCTCGTCTCCACCAAAGTAGCCGAACTGTTTCTCCGGCGCGTAAACCAGACGAACATCGTTGAAATCCTCGTAGGTGATGAGAAGCGACGTCGCACCACTGTTGAAAGCCACAACGGAGCAGGAAAAGTTGTCGCCTTTCTTCTCCTTGCAGGCTCGCTCCAAATCGTTCCGTTTGGCCTGGCGAGCCCTCTGAATGGCAGCGATATCCATGTCGGGCTTGACCACTGCGTCCAGTTCTGCCGTCACGTCGACTGTGCTGCGCTGCAGCTGGACACGGAACCGCTTGCAGGGCAGTTCGTCTGCCCGTGAAGCCGCCGTGAAGCCGCTTTCGATCAGATTGTCCGCTTTCCCTTTGTTCTGTTCGGCAAGTGTGGAGGTGCGGATGCAGTCCAGCGCTACATGGTGGTTGGTGAGAATCAATCCGTTGGCCGAGGCGAACGTGCCCGTGCCGCCGCTGCCCGGCGCCAGGATGCGCACCGCCGCCGAGTGCAGCCGTTGGCGATCCTGCGGCGTGAGCTCTACCCCGTAACGCTTGGCGATCTCATCGACCGGAAGCTGGTCCAGGCGCCACATCCCTTCCTCGGCCAGCACCTGTGCACTGCCCATCACCAGCATAACAACAACTAAAAGTCGGTTTTTCATACACATAACCTCATCTGACTTCAAAACAAGCTACTTCCATCAGACGTCCCGATGGGCCGTCTCGTTAGCCAGGGTACAAATCACGCGTTCACCCGTAGCTGACCGAAAAGCATACAACAGAAAGGCAAACAGAAGGTATTCCGCAGATTTTCAATAACATTGGCATATTTGTTGGTGGGAATTGTACACCAAGGACGGAAATCTCCATAATCGCTAGCCGGGATTATTCATAGGTTCTAGCGAGGTTCCCTGTGAGTGGAAATCAGGGCCGGCTGGGTGTGATTACAATAACCTCATAACGCGTTTATATGAAGCTCGGTCGATTTGAAATCAAACCATTAGATTTCTTGCTTGTGTTTGTACCGGTGAGCATCGTTTTGGAACTCCGCCACGCCGATCCGGTTTGGATCTTCAGTGCTTCGGCATTTGCGATTATTCCCCTGGCCGGGCTCATGGGAAGAGCGACCGAGCATTTGGCTGACCAACTGGGCGCTGGCTTGGGCGCTCTGCTTAACGCCTCGTTCGGAAATGCAGCCGAGTTGGTCATTGCCTTAACGGCGCTCCATGCGGGATTGTACGAGGTGGTTAAAGCTTCCATCACCGGATCGATTATTGGAAACGTATTGCTGGTCCTGGGTCTGAGCGTTTTAGTAGGCGGACTGAAATTTCAACGGCAGACATTCAATCGGACCGCCGCCGGTATGGGAGCAACTCTGTTGGTGCTCAGCGCTATCGGTCTCCTGGTCCCAGCGGTTTTTCATTTCATTGTTCGTGGAAACGAAGCTGCGCATGAGCAGGAACTCAGTCTGGAAATTGCCATCGTGTTGTTCGTCACTTATCTGTTAAGTCTGGTATTCGCTTTGCACACGCACAAGCACCTGTACGCTGCTGAAGCCGGTCATTCCGGGGCTGAGACACTGGGGTCTGCTGCTTGGAGCAAAGGAAAATCGTTGGCGATACTGCTGGCCGCTACCCTGTTGGTCGTGCTTATGAGTGAATTTCTGGTCGGTGCTGTCAAACACACAGCCGAAGTATTTGGTATGACGGACGTTTTCATTGGAGTGATCCTGATTGCGATCATTGGGAATGCGGCCGAGCACAGCACTGCCGTGCTCATGGCAGCCAAGAACCAAATGGACCTTGCCATGAACATCGCCATCGGCTCGAGTATTCAGATCTCCCTGTTTGTCGCTCCAGTTCTGGTCTTCAGCAGTTACCTCTTTGCGCAGCCAATGAACCTGATTTTTACTACGTTTGAAGTGGTATCAGTGGCGCTGGCCGTAGGGATCGTTAGCCTGGTTGCCATGGACGGGGAATCGAATTGGATGGAGGGCGTGCAGCTTCTGGCGGTCTACGTCATTTTGGGTATGGCTTTTTACTTTCTGCCCTGAGGTGTCAAGAGTAATTACCGGGATGGAGCGAAAGATGACAAATGAGCAAACAAAGACACCGCAGCACCTGCAGGTAGAGTGCTACGCGGGTTATAAGGCGGAGCAGCGCCCGCGTCGATTCTGTCTGGCTGGTCATCGACACCAGGTGGAAGAAGTTCTCGAACAGTGGTACGAGCCGGAAGGCACATACTTCCGGGTACGCGCAGATGATGGCAATATCTATACCCTCCGCTGTACGAGAAGGGACGAAAACGATGTCTGGACACTGGAGTCTTTTCGCAGCCCCTTCGCTGATAGTTGATTGGTCTCGCAAGTGTCCAAGGCCTGGCACGCGGACCTGCCCAAAGGTTCACTGCCTGTTGAAGAAGCTCTGGAAGTTTGCCGCGTTGTCTCGTTTGGGCGCGCTCAGGAGAACGCACCGCTCCAACCCAGACCCTTGCAATTCCTATTGCCTTTCACCGGCTAAAGGCTTACATTACACCAAAGGAGAGACAGCGTGATCGGCAAGACCATTTCCCATTACCGCGTTCTAGAGAAGCTCGGCGAAGGTGGCATGGGAGAAGTCTACCGCGCCGAGGACACCAACCTGGGTCGTGAGGTGGCCATTAAAGTTCTGCCTGATCTATTCGCCCAAGACCCGCAGCGGCTGGCCCGCTTTGAGAGGGAAGCCAAGCTCCTGGCCTCGCTAAATCACCCCAACATTGCCGCGATTCACAGCTTCGAGCACGCGGATGGCCTTCATTTTCTTGTTTTGGAGCTGGTCGAGGGCCAGACGCTGGCAGAGCGGGTGGCCAAAGGGCCACTGCCTGTAGAAGAGGCTCTGGAGATCTGCCGTCAGATTGCAGAAGGAGCAGAAGCCGCCCATGAGAAAGGAGTCATTCACCGCGACTTGAAGCCGGCCAACGTGAAGATTA
Source organism: Acidobacteria bacterium AH-259-L09 (assembly GCA_027717875.1). The sequence goes on from JALLOL010000010.1 coordinate 15,180, forward strand.
CTCCTGAAGGACAAGTCAAGGTCCTGGATTTTGGTCTAGCCAAGGCATTGGAGGGCGAGACTCCTGCTGCCGACATTTCCCAGTCACCGACCCTGACCGAGGAGATGACTCGTTCGGGTGTGATTCTAGGCACAGCGGCTTACATGAGCCCGGAGCAGGCACGCGGGAAGGCGGTCGACAAGCGGGCGGACATCTGGGCCTTTGGCTGCGTGCTTTATGAGTGCCTGGTAGGACGCCAGGTGTTTGGTGGGGAGACGGTGACCGACATCATCGGGGCCATTGTTCATAAAGAGCCCGATTGGAACATCCTGCCTGAGAAGACCCCCTGGAACATTCGAGCTTTGCTGCGACGATGTCTCGAAAAAGATCCCAACCTTCGCCTTCGAGATATTTGGGATGTCCGAATTGAGATCAAGCAGGCACTTAGCGGCGCGGTGGAGAAACTACCCGATCTGGCGGTTGCCCGGCAGCCGGTCTGGACTTTGCGGAGAACTCTTCTGTTGGTGAGCGGGATGGTCCTGGTTGCCGCCGTGGCCGGTGTGATCGGGTGGATTCTGAAACCCGCACCGGAGCCTCCCTTACACAAGTTCGAGCTGGCGGTCGACAGCCTGGAGGCTGGTATCGAAACTCCTCTTGCGGTTTCCCCGGACGGCAAGAAAGTGGTCTATGTGAGCGCCGGGCGGCTGTGGATTCGGGAGCTTAACCAACTGGAGCCGCGCCAACTTTCCCGCAGCGAAGAAGCACACCTTCCTTTCTGGTCTCCCGACAGCGCCTTCGTGGGTTACGTGGCGGCGGGCAAGCTCTGGAGGGTTCCCGTCAGCGGAGGGGAGAGCACCACCATTTCCGACTTGCAGGGGGCATTGGTAGGCGGCGCTGGAGCCACTTGGGGGCCAAACGGGCGGATTGTCTTTTCCCGCGGCAGTACCGGCCTTCTTGAAGTGTCCGCCCGGGGTGGTGACCCCCAACCGCTGCTTGAGCTAGACCCCAAGAGCGAGGGCGATTTCCATCAACCTCACTTCCTGCCGGACGGACGGGGCGTGCTCTTTGTGGTGCACAGGAAGCAGCAGGCGCCAGATACTCTGGCTCTGCTTGCCGGGCAAACCCGCAAGGTCCTTCTGCAACTGGAGGGGCAGGCACTATGGAGTCCGGTGTACTCGCCCACGGGACATATTCTCTACCGCCGAGAGCCCACCAACGCGGGCATCTGGGCGCTGCCCTTTTCGCTGTCCAAGTTGGAAGTTACGGGAGAACCGTTTTTGATGGTGCCGGAAGCCATGTATCCAAGCGTCTCGTCGGACCGAACCCTGATTTACGTTCGCAGAGCAAGTACCGCTCTCACCCAAATGGTGTGGGTGAACCGCAGCGGTCAGGTAGAGAGTGCCATCGGGCAACCCCAACGGCAGTGGCCGTTCCCTGCTTTGTCCCCCGATGGAGAGCAGGTGGCAGTCGGAGCGGACGAAAATGACAATTGGGACATTTGGATCCACGACGTTGCTCGGGGCACCAAGACCCGCCTAACCTTCTCTGATGGCATGGAAACTGAGCCGGCTTGGTCACCGGCGGGCGATCAGATTGTCTTTCGAAGTGGTGATAACCCCTCTGAGTACAATATCTCGGTCAAAGCGGCAGACGGAACCGGCCAGCCCCAGACACTGGTGAAGGGGATTACACCCGCCTTTTCACCTGACGGGAAATTCCTGCTCTACTCAGCACGCAGCGAGGAAACCGATTGGGACTTGTGGTACCTGCCCTGGGATGGAGACAAGAAGCCGGTCGTCTTTCTGCAGACCGACGCGTGGCAGTACTGGTCCCGGGTTTCCCCTGACGGTCGCTATCTGGCCTATGTCTCACATGAGTCCGGGCGAGCCGAGGTCTACTTGAAGCTCTTTCCCAGCGCGGAGGGCAAGTGGCAAGTCTCAGTCAATGGCGGCCATTGGCCCCGCTGGAGCAGCAGCGGCGATAGATTGTTCTACGCGGAGGGGGATTACCTGATGGAAGTGGAGGTCACAACCAGACCTTCGCTCACCCTGGGCACGCCCCGGAAGTTATTCACCCGGCAAGCCAGCGGAAGGACGTTGCCCTTTGGGTGGCCCGACGGGTTTGACGTCGCCGCCAACAGTCGCTTCGTGCTGGTTCATAGTGCGGAACCGGACAAGGGCAGCAGCCGCAACCCTGGCATCACAGTCGTCCAGAACTGGTTCACCGAATTCAAAAACGACCAATGATCGGCAACACTATCTCTCGCACTACAAGATCCCGGAGAAACTCGGCGGCGGAATCATCCGCCCTGACTGCGTTGCGCTCGGTCGGCCTCCTCAGCGTACAGTAGGAGCGAGCCGGCGGCTCGCCCGAGCAAACCATTCACCGAGAACGGTTCGGGCGAGCCACCGGCTCGCCCCTTACCAAGTCGGCGCTTCCGCCGCTTCGTGACGAGCCGGTTTGAGAAATGCGGCTCAGAGCTTTACATCGATAACCTCTTTATCGTCAGCTCGAATGGATTTGACTCCCGTAAAGACCTTGATCGAGTCTCCCTCGCCCACCTTGATGATGTAAGTACCTTCCCTGAAGACCTTGGGACGCCAGGTCGTACCGTTGATGCGGAGGGTGTAGATAATCTCGCCAAGATATTCGTCTATGACTTGCACCACCGGATCTTCCTGTCCGTGGATTCTCAGGGTGGGCAGATACGCCAGTGGCGCCCGGTTGTAGTTGTTCTCTTGTTTGATGGTCACAGGCCAGCCGGGGAATTGTTTGGCCCCTGGCTGAGTGACGTCGACATGTCGCGGCCAGCATTCTATGGTAATCTCGCGGGTTGACTTCTTGAATCGCACCAAGCCGTATCCAGCTGCGTTGTAATTCTTTGTGCTCGGGTTGGCGTAGGCGTACATGGTCAGTTTGTTACCCAAACCGTCGTAATATCGCCCGGTGAAGGGCAAAGGATTGTCGGGATCGTGCTTCATGGGTTCTGCCAGCGGCCACCACCAGCGGCCGTAGTAGTTCACGATGGACGGGACACCGAACGAATAGATGGAATCCTCCCAGGAATGGATACCGTGGTGGATGACGGTGGCGAGGTGCTGGTCGCCTCCTAAGTGGAATCCGAAACAGCGTCGAATCTCTCGCAGTGCCCGGGCTCGTCCTGACTGGGGCCATCCGTTGGAGTCCAGATCGGCCAGCAGCCGGGCGTCGTGCCTGCCGTGAATATGAGCACCACCGGCAAAGATAGTCTGCGAAAGCACCACCTTCATTTCTGTACCTTGCCAATTCTGTCCCCACTGACGAAGAAACTTGAGCTGCCGCTCGCCCAAGAGGCGGGCTTCGGGAACGTCGATGGACCGACGGTCGTAGTTTGGATTGTTGATGTGATCGGGCCGCGGCCCCTGCTTGGGAATCATCCCAGCTGGTCCCGTTTTCCACTTGCGGTCTTCGATAATGGCGAAGTCAACGCCCCCGACCTTCAGGGAGGTGTAATAAACGGTGATCCCCTGCCTGACGGGGGTGGGATGGTAAGGATCGGGAAGATGGCTGGTTTGGGCACGTTGAACCATGTTGACGTAATCAGGAGGCATCGTGTAACCGCCATCCGCTCCACCTCTCAACTTTGATACCTTGCCCCCCTCCCCCCAGAGATTACCTTGCCCAACATCGTGATCATCCGGGATCGTCACGGTCGGTCGATCCTTTATGATCTCGCCAAACTGCCTGCCGAAAAGTAACCAGGCAGCCGTGTGCGCCCGGTGATCATAGCTCTGGTCGCCAGAAAAAAAGAGCAGGTCGGGATCCTGAGCTTTGATATTCCTGATGATATCCGGCCGCATGCCCCGATCCGAATTGGAGTTTCCGGTGAAAGCAGCCACCACGATTTCATCCTTGTCCACGGGGTCTTTTCGCACGAGTCCCTCAAAGCGGGCGCCGCCCGGGTGGGTCACACGGTAAGGAAAATCCCTGGTCTGATCCCAATCTTCCACACGGAAAGTGGCCAGCCAGCCTTTCTCGTCGACCTCGGCTCTGGCGATCGGCTTCCAAATGTCGCCTTCCCTTATCTCCAGTTGTACGCGGCGTGCCTCGTCCTCGCCAAGCGGGTAGAGCTGGGCACTCAGCTTGAGAATATTGTTATGCACCGTGTATAGTGCGAAACAGATCACCCGGGCGCGGGGTAAGTCAGGAATAGTGGGTTGGCCACCTCTACGCTCGATGGTGATCGGCTGGGGGCCCTCGGAAGCCGTTTGTTCCTGCGCATGTACCCATTCACACTTGAGACCCACGCCCACAAGAAAAGTTAAAAAAACAGCACTCAGAATTCTTTGAATTGACATATTTGCATTCCATCGTCCTTCCATGGGCTGCATTGCATTGTCTTGACAAGCTCATTTCGGATTGATCACTGCCCGCATCTGGTGTGGTGCCGATTGTATCACATGGGAAAGCCCGCTCATGATGTGCGAGGACCAGACAGTTTCGGCAGGACTGCGGCGAATTGTCATATCGAACGGCCCTAGGTCACGGTGGCCGCCGAAGTAGTGTCATATCGGCCGGAGGCATTGAACTCCGCTTCAAATACTCCGAAACGATCCACGGACCTTTCAGCAGCGTTGGCGACAGCGGTGCCGAAGACAAGACCCGCCAGGACCAGAGCAATTCTTGGCGGATCGCTGGTTCGAATGTTCAATTGAGGTGCCACGGTTCGATTGTAGTCTCTTCTCGGCATTACTGCTCGTGATACATGCCTTCTAACACCCAAAGCCTTAATATCTAGCAAAAGATTACATCCGGCAAAGCTGAACCATGGTGGGCCAGACCATCTCTCACCATAAGATTCTAGTCCGGATTATTCATGAATGCCCGGGCATGAACCGCCAAGACGCAAGGAACGCTAAGGCCCTTATCTTGGCGCCCTTGGCGCCTTAGCGGTGGATTGGCGCCCACGCGCTTACTGTGCTCAACTTTTTCCTGTCACCAGTGCCCCAACTGCGCTAGAATCAGCCCCAGAACAATGCCGTTAACTCCAGGGACACAGCTTGGTCCTTATGAGATTCTCTCTCTGCTGGGTGCAGGCGGGATGGGAGAGGTCTATAAGGCCAAAGACACCCGGCTGGATCGCATCGTCGCCATCAAGGTGCTGCCCGCCCATCTTTCCGACAACGCCGTTTTGCGCCAGCGTTTTGAGCGTGAGGCCAAGACTATTTCTAGCTTAAATCATCCCCACATCTGCACCCTTTATGACGTCGGCCACCAGGAGGGCGTTGACTTTCTGGTCATGGAATACCTGGAAGGGGAAACGCTGGGCGAGCGTCTGGCCAAAGGCTCCCTTCCCATTGAAGAAGGGCTCAAGTACGCCGTCGAGATTGCCGACGCACTGGATAAAGCCCATCGCCAGGGCGTGGTGCATCGCGATCTGAAACCCGGCAACATCATGCTGACGAAGGCCGGCGCAAAGCTCCTGGACTTTGGCTTGGCGAAACTGAGAGGTCCAGAGGTAGCTGCCGCGGCTCTTTCGGCGCTTCCCACCAAGGAAGCAAGTTTGACGGCTGAAGGCGCCATTTTAGGCACGTTTCAGTACATGGCCCCCGAGCAGCTGGAGGGGAAGGAAGCTGAGCCGAGAACCGACATCTTTGCCTTTGGCGCAGTGCTCTACGAGATGATCACGGCTAAGAAGGCCTTTGAGGGGAAAAGCCAGGCGAGTTTGATCGGGGCCATTTTAAAAGACGATCCGGTGCCTGTTTCGACGGTTCAAGCCATGGCGCCTGCGGCCCTGGACCACGTGGTCAAGAGATGTCTGGCCAAGGATCCGGATGAGAGGTGGCTTTCCGCACACGACCTCACGCTGGAACTCAAGTGGATTGCTGAGGCTGGATCGGAAGGAGGAGTCCCTGAGCCCGCTCCGGAAACCTCAGCGTTTCGCAGCAAGACACGGCAAATGCTTGCCTGGAGCCTCATCTCTTTGATCGTAGGAGCCGGCATAGCCGGTCTCGCTGTGTATACGCTGGTGGGTCCCACCGCCTCCGTGCCACGGCCGTTGGCGCGAGTAAGTGTAAACCTGCCGGAGAACACATCGCTTGTAGGAACAGGAGCCTTCTCACCGGATGGGACACGCCTTATTTACGGAGGGACAAGCAACGGGGCTCGACAGCTGTACCTGCGCCCGCTGGATCAAATGGCGGCAACGCCGAGCAAGGGTACGAAAAATGCTAGATGGCCGTTCTTCTCACCCGATGGGCAGTGGGTCGCTTTCGCTGCAGGCGGGAAGCTGAGAAAGGTTTTCGTGGGAGGCGGGACGCCATTCGAGATTTGTGACGTTACTGCCTTCAGAGGCGGGAGCTGGGGAGCCGATGACACGATCTTTTTCACACCAGCAACCAGCGAGGGGCTCTGGAAAGTCTCTGCAGCCGGAGGCACGCCCCAAAAGCTGACAGCTCCGGATGTGGCCAAGGGAGAGTACTCGCATCGCTGGCCCGAGGTCTTGCCCGGGGGCAAGGCGGTTCTTTTCACTGTTGGCGTGTCAAGCAACTACAACGAAGCACGCATTGCCGTGCTCACGCTTGAAACAGGCAGTTATAAGACTCTAGTAAAGGGGGGCCACTTTCCTCGCTACTCCGCGACGGGTCACGTAGTCTTTGCCCGAGGAGCTGATCTGCTGGCAGTTCCTTTTGATCTGGAGAAACTGGAGGTGAGGGGCGACCCGGTCCCAGTCCTCGACGGTGTTTCCGGGTTCCTGGGTACGGGCCGATCGCACTTCAGCTTGTCTCAAACAGGTTCACTTGTCTATGTTCCGGGCGATGTGGGGGGCCGTCGGAATGTGCTCCTATGGGTGAGTCGCCGAGGCGAGGAAGAACCCGTGAGTGAACCGGGCCGAATAGAGCGTCTCCGCCTTTCGCCAGACGGCCAACGGATTGCAATGACCCGATTGGGAGGAGGAAATGTGGACATCTGGACCTATGCCCTCTCCCGACGCACCCCGACTCGGCTTACTTATGATCCGGGCTGGGACGAGTCTCCCATCTGGACGCCCGACGGACAGTGGGTGACCTATAGCAACAACAGAGCCGGACGCTATCACCTCTTCCGAAAACCGGCGGACGGCAGCGGGACCGAGGAGTTGCTTCACACAAGCGATCACCGAGCCTTTCCCACGTCCTACTCGCCTGATGGCCGGTGGCTAGCCTTTTCCGAGAATCGGCCTGAGACCGGGGAGGATATCTGGGTGCTCGCCGTTGAAGCGGAGCGGGAAGCAGAAGTCTTCCTCCGCACGCCCTTTAACGAAACCACTCCTCAGTTCTCACCCGATGGAGGATGGATTGCGTACGTCTCGGATGAATCTGGGCAGCAGGAAGTGTACGTAACACCGTTCCCAGGACCGGGAAGAAAGTGGCAGATCTCAACCCAAGGGGGCAGCTCGCCGGTCTGGGCACGAAATGGGAAGGAACTATTTTACAGAAACGGCAACCAGCTCATGGCGGTTGGCGTGACGACCCAGCCCTCATTTTCCGCTGCAGGTCCCCGACTGCTTCTTGAGAAGAACTTTGGCGCCTACGACGTGGCCCCCGACGGCCAGCGCTTCTTGATGACCAGGGGCATCGAGGAAGAACCGATCAGGCAATTGATCGTCATCCTCAACTGGTTTGAAGAACTCCAGCGCCTCGTCCCCACAGGGAAGTGACATGATCGGCAAGACCGCCTGTAGCTGGCGATCTCCCCAACGTTTAGTAGTCAGTGGCTTGGTCACGCTTACTCGGTCAACTGCTCCAGGATGGCGAAATCACCGGGATTCCAGGCCTGAACCAAGATGTAGAACTTGCCGCCGATGCGCCGCAAGACCGCATTGTGGATGTGCTGAAACTTCTCCAGGCCGAGTTCCTGCTTGGGCATGATGGTGGAGATGACCTTGTCGCCGTCGAGGATATAGATGGGCGCTCCCTTGCTTCGATCGGGTCCGTGCAGGCAGCCCACGATTCCGAATCCACCCAAATAGTCGATATCGCAGGGATACGAACCCTTGGGCAGCTCTAAGGTGGAGCGATAATGGCCGTAGCGGGTGAAGCGGTCCACTTCAGAGTTGGGCCGGTCGGAAACGTCAATCCGTTTTCTCCCCGGGGGTACTGTAATGCCGTGTCCCGTGCCGAACTGGCCGCGTTGGCTCCCCTTGCCCCCAAACGCCAGGTCGTGCCAGAGCACCTTGAATGGATTGGTGCTCAGGATTTTCGCCGTCAGGACGAAGTCCAGATTGGAATAACCGGTGGTCACGTAAAACAGCCCATCCATCTGTTCGACGTCGGTCGGTGCGAAGTTGCCCTTGCCATAGAAGTAGTTGTTCACGGTGGGCTGATCGAAGTCGTCTTTTGGGGTCGGCGTGTGGAGTGTGTGTACGAGCTTACCTTTCAGGGTTGTGGTGAAGACCCGGCCGGCTTTGTTGGCGGGAAAGGTCAAGTACCCCTTCCCCTCCGGGCTATACCAGATAGTGGTGTTGTGCAAATTGACGTCTTTCATGGCAGCCGGCGTTTCCAGCACCCGAGTCGACTTCAGATTGGCGCTGATCTGAATGATTCCCGCCCCGGGAAGCGCGAAGTAGGTTTCTCCCTTCCCCTCCCGGCGGTCGACGGCAAAACCGCCATGGGCAGAGACGAGTACCTTGACGGCCTCATCCGGCAAATGGTCCGTGGTGCGGAAAACCCGGAATTTCATCTTCCCCTGACCACTGACTCCCGCCACCGAGGCCCGGGTGCTGCCAGCCGGCGCAGGCACCTCCCCTTTTGCTGCGGCGACCGCCGAGTGTCCATGGTGGTGCGCATAGGCCGGTGCCTGACCCGAGCCCATAGCGAGCGAGATAACGAAGCTACAAACCATAACACGAGTGGATCGTTTCATTGCAATAAACCCTCCTGGTTTTGAAGCTCACCGTGCAGCGGCAATCAATCTTTCTTCAAGGTTTCAATCCCAGCCCAGAGCGAAGAGGCGGCCCGAGCACCAGTCACCAACCAGGTACACGCCCTCCATCCCACCGTAATTCGCAACTCCCAGACCCTGCACCGAGCAACCCCATCCCTCCTCGGTATCTTCATGGATTCTGATCCCATCCAGGGGTTGAAATGGGAACTCTACAACGCTTCCGGTGACAAGACGCCGTTGGCCGTGAGGCCGGCCACCCCTGTCAACGGAAGTCTCCCGACGAAGTCCTTTCCAGAGGAACCTCCTCCTGACGACAGTCTAGTGCCTGCCCACCTTCAAAGGCAAGAAAATCCCTTCCGGAAGTCAGTGGCCCGTGCACATCCCAAGGCGAAACCATCGATGCTCCAGGTGGAGTGCTCACATTCACCCTACCGCAGAACAGGCTCCTCGAGCCCGTGACCGATCGTGAGGGCT
>JALLOL010000100.1 GCA_027717875.1 Acidobacteria bacterium AH-259-L09
GGCTTGAAGTGGTCCAGCGATCTTCGTGATCCCGATTTTCTCGCTGCAGCGTACCATAGAGAGTGACAAATCGCTGCAAATTATAGTCCCGAACGGCTGCACGCAAGGGCGGTCCAGGAAAGCGTGGTTTTTGGGTTGGCATCGTGCTCTCTGAGTTTTTCATTATGAACTCACGGAGAGACACGATAACATCAACATTATCAGCGGCTTGCTCTCGGTCGACTCAGACCGAAAAATCGCTGAACCACTTCACCCCACTTATGTAGGAGGCATTGAGCGAGCAGAACGGAACATCTCCCTGGAAAGTTTAGCCAAATTATCAGAAGCGCTCAGTGTCACCTTGGCAGAGTTGTTTGAGTTCCCGCCACCGAAAGGCGAAGAAGAGGCGGATCTTCTGCGACTAAAAATCAAACAGCGCATTGCCAAGCAGGACGAAATGACGTTGAGCTTCCTCTTAGCACTTCAGGAGAACCTCCTTAGGTTCAAAGACGAGCTTCTTGGCACGGGAGGGAAAAATAAGAATTGAGAAACCCTGCATCTGAACTCCCAGTGCAGCCCCGGGATCCAGAGCTCGCGGGTAATATCAGAACACCTAACATAGGCCCTTTGAGTAGACACCGGAGTCACTACACTTTCTAGAAACAGCACGAGAAAAAGCCCAGTCCGAAGACTGGGCTTGAACCCTTTACTCCTGAAAGCGGATTTAGCGCACAGGGAAAACTTTTTGAAATCCCTGGTTGATGCGTTCGAGTAAGGCAAATGCCACAGCGGCGCTCCGCGTTTCGTGCGTGGCGTAGGCCGTGGCTGTATTGTAGGCTGAGCAGACTGAACCACTGGCTGGAAGCATGTTCTGGATCTGCTGAAGGTGGTAACGGGATACGCCTTCAAAGGCACCGTTAAGTTTCTCTTCTTCGGCAGGCATTTCCATCCAGGCGCGGTAGACTTCCACGATATGGTCAAAGCGAGAAAGATACTGTGCAAGCTGCTGGCCGACTTCCTCCACTGGAATCTCGCCGGCATGGACAGCCATAAATCCTCCGGCAAACACTCCACCTCCACCGACAGCTAAGTTGGTACAGACGAAATTAAAAGCACCGATGCTGACCTTGACCCGGGACGTGCCATCATAGGTATTGGCAATCTGCACGCAGGGGCACATCTCATCGCCTGCCGTCAGGGCCTGGCGGAGAGCAGGAAACTTGAAGATGGCTCGCATCCGGGCACCCTGCCGGTCGACATAGACACCTCGGGGAACAGGCCCCACGTCCAGGCTTCGGACAGCTTCCTGCATGGTATCAAGCAGGCGTTGGTGCGGGACAAAGGTATAGCGATCGGAAACGACACTTAAAGCTTGTTCAGTATCGTTTCTGACCACGGCCAAGCGATTGGGTAAAGCTTTAAAGGAACCATCGGGAGCGCAGTATGAGAGGGGACTGTGCTGGTCCAGCGATTCTTGGGCTGGAGTCGACCAGGAGAAACCCTTTGATAATGTGAATGTTATGGTGTCTCTTCACGGAGTTCGCAATGAAACACGCGGAGACGATGCCCACCCCGAAACCCCCAAGAATCCCGCTTCCCAAAACCTGGCCATGCCACGTCAAGTCCGCCGTCCTACACATCATCTCGCTGGCGCACTTCTCGATCACCTATGCTCGCGGTTGGGCCGCCAACAGCATCAATGCTAAAGTCCGAATAGCTGCTGAGAATGATCGCTTGCACGAAGAGATCGCCTTGTTGAGAGAAGAACTCCGCATCAAGGACGCACGCATGTGAAAAACATCTGTTTTTTGGACACTTACCGCCCTGTACAGCCGTCGATATTGCCATCCTCTTTTTACAAGAGGATAATAGTGGGCAACTTCGAGCATGCAGAAGCCTACCTGGTACAATAGGAGGAAATAACCCATGGGGCGGCATTCACGCAAGGTGTTTGGTGCTTTTCTTCTTGCCCTACTGATGAGTACGCAAACGCTTACTGGCCAGTTCCGTAAGGAAGAGTTGGTCTATACTCTGACCTTCTCAGGCGAGGTAATTTCGACACCCACTACAGCCAAGGTAATCTCCAAGACGCCCACCACACTCAGCCTTGACAAGCGCATCACGCTGGACCTGACTGCTTTTGCCAGATCCCACTTTCCCGCCGGAGAGGGTCTGAATTGCTTTGCACGTGGCATCCCAGACGTAAACGCAAAAGAGGGGTTTGTCGAGGCATGGGTTGAAGTACAAGACCTAAAGATACCTGGGGATCCATCCCAAGCCATTGTCGTCATCAATTTCATCGGAAGGGACACTGACAAAACGATAGATGTTGTGTACCGACTAAAACTGCGTGGCACTAGGACTTGCACCAAATTTCCACAATACTCGAAACAGACATGCACTATTCACCTCGAAGGCTGGCGTGTGGAGGGGTTTACAGATTGGCAGGAGCCAGCAAGAGTCTTGCTGCCAGGACAGGGCTGCGTAAGTGACCCTAAGACCCTCGTAAGTGACCCTAATGATAAGAGATATGACCCACTGAAAAAATACAAGTGGAAAGTTAATACGAGCTGGCGGTGAATCCATTCCTGGGACAATGATTGTCCCCACTCACCTAGAAACTGATCTTTTTTGAACGGTTGCCGGTCAGCTGTTGTGGCGGCGGCTGAGTGATCCCAGACTGATCCCAGGAATCCCAGGTAATTTCCACTTTTAGAGAAACATCAAATTAGCGTTGTACACTGCCTATGGCTACTTAACTTAAGCGCTATTGATATCTCCCACCCTACTCCTTTTCCGCATAACAATGGTGTGCAGCAATCTTTGTCGCCGTTGCAGTTTTTTCCCCATCCCAGACACCCTCCGAATATATTCTGTATTTCGCTCATTTCTAATCTGCGCGGTCTAATTGGTAGCTCCTTGTAATGCTGCGATTTCGACCAGAAATCCCATCCCTACCCCATCCCAGACAGTTTTGTCCGATTAAGGGAGGGTTTCACAGGATTCATAAAACGCTGATTTGATTAGGGTTAAGTGGCGGGGCAGAGTGGACGACTTTCGAACCTGGTGCAGAAATAATTTCCCTGCCCCTGCCGCGTGACAATAACGCGACCTGATGGCCAAGAAACGAGCTTTCTACACAGAAATTACCAGGGCGTGGAGATCAAGAATCGCATCTGCCGACTTACGGACTCACTGACGTGGCAAGTGCGGACCCCAGTTCCCTAGCTGTGATTTTTCTTTCGGAGGGATCCTCTCTTAGGGCAACAGATAGAGCATTGGCAAATGGAAGTGAGGAATCTACAACTCTCACTGGGCTGACATAGGGACTTGAGCGGTTCAATATTTCATAGCCTATCAGTGCCAGAGCGTAAATGTCGGCTTCAGGGCCAACGCTTGCCGCACGAACGGTTTGCTCAGGGGCCGCGTAGTGACGTGTCCCGATGAACTGTCCCGTGTGTGTCAATGGAGTCGTATCTCGATCAATCAGCACAGCAAGACCGAATCAGCTATCCTCGCTTTACGGTCTGAATCAATCAGCACATTCGCAGGCTTTAAATCACGATGAACTATTCCGTCTGCATGCAGATATTCCAACCCCTCAACGATGTCCTTATAGAGGGCAACAAGTTTGGTGCTTCATCAGGGAAGTGTTGTTGAGTCCTGACCACTCAATGGGCAACCAGGGTGGGGACAGGCTCGAGATTAAGTTCTTGTTCTGCTTCATACATGTTTGATGACAGAAAAAGCGGAGGGAATCCAGGCAGAATCATTCATTACGGGGCTGCAGAAGACAATCAACAACACTTCCCTGAAGAAGCACCAAAAGCCGCTTGTAACCTCGGTCTCCAGCCTATCCAGAAGTACTGGGAGGAAGAGCTTGACTACAGTAAGTATCAGAACCCTACCACGGGTTTTTAGGTTTCTACTGTAGAAACATTGGCTTTCTAGTAGAAACAATTCTTTCTACGTAGAAACTTTTTAGGTGTCTAACAATGAGCCGATACAGCACCATTGAGTGTTCTATATGGAACGACGATAAATTCCCCTTTGAGCCAGATGATGTAAGACAAAAGTTGGCATCGACCGCTTTATCATTAACTGGCTCAATCGTGCACAGGATCGACCACGCGACTGGGCGCAGGCAAAAAGAGAGAAAGCGAGTGAGTCGGCGGGACGTTTATTTCGTGTATGGCAGTCTCTTACGCCGCCGTTGGTTCCCCAGGAGGAACTGAGCCCCCTTATGGAGCAAACGGTGGAGTCGTGGGTAATCGGGTGTGGTTCGACAAGCTATTGGACGACAACTGGGAGGGTTTCATTTCTCAGGACGATGATGACGACTTTGAGTCTCAGTGGGAGAGCGTGGAATGAACTACTTGGGAGGACAGCAGACTCTTTATTACACGCTCGGGCCTTCCGTACAAGAAGATCGGCGGCCGGCTCACATTGAAACGCTGTCCCTTTTGCGACGACGAACGATACAAGATTGGCTTGGCTCCGGACAACCCGTGCTTTATCTGCCAGCACTGTGGTGAGAAGGGGAACCTGTACCAGCTCGCCACCAAACTCGGCTTACGTAGAAACATTTTTTTCTACGTAGAAACGTAAGTAGGTTGTGTGAGATGGTCTCAAGGTAGTGGATTTGCAGCCAACAAGCCGATATTCGCCGCGCAAGGAGGTCTTCCAACGGGCTCGGGTCTGAGCCGAGGATCTCTTTTCTGAGAGCATTCAACTTGAAGCGAAGTCCTTCTTTGACTAACGGGTTTGTCGCAAATACCTTGACCAGAGAACTTTCAGCCAAATTAGCCACGTTTCCCAGGTCATCACAGAGCCCTGGTACTTCCTCGAACAAGTCCCGCATCTTCTCTAATGCGTCTGTGTCACCTTGTTCCGCTCGGTCGAATATCTCCAACCTCTGGGCTCTGGTAAGGGCCGACGTGCGCTTCCCCTTACTTCCCACGCTTGCGCCTCCATTCTCCACGATGGTGCCGGTGATAGCCAGCCAGAAGCAAGGACACTCGGGCGAGACTCTCAACTGCGCCACAGAACTCTTCAAGGGGAACGCTGGCTGACTCAATACGTTGGAACTCAGCTCGCCACGCGGCTTCTTGGGCTTGGCGTTGGGCTCGGGCCCGGGCATCCGCGGCAGCCGCAAGTTCTCCCACTGGTCCAGCACCTACATACTCACGGATCACGCGCCCCCCGACCTTCCTCGACTGAGTGTAGTACCGTCCGCCCCTTTGACGTGTTTCCCAGGCCATAGTGTTGTGTTACCTTTTAGCGACTGCCCCGCTTTGAATAGTGAACATTTGGTGAACATTATAACATCTCTAAACCCATCTTTTGTGGTCGGGCCGGAAAGCACCATGGGATCTTACTGCCTGCCGAAAGAAGGATGTGAAAGCCTTCAATATCTATAACGTCCGACTAATAAATCTATGAGGGAAATGAGTCGGAAAATCAAAAGTCCTCTACCTTCCGGGTAACGATCGCACATCCGGTCCAACACCCCAGAGTTGCGTCCTTGAAACTCAGGTCGCCCGTTGACGACAAAGATGCCATTATGTGAGCATTTGGCATGCTGCGTACTCGTTCAACGGAGAACCATCTTTACACATGGTCAAGGTCGATTCGCTGCAGCACTCTCTTAATCCACACTGGAACAAGAGTAGCCTAGCCAATCTCAAAGAATGGACATCTACCACATCACACACGTCGACAACCTTCCTAGTATCATCAGTCATGGATGTCTCTATTCAGACCGTCGACAGAGTGAAATTGAACCCAAGGTCGTGATTGGATTTGATCACATTAAGCAGCGCCGACTTCAGGAGATCACAGTAACCTGTCATGCAGGCACCTATGTTGGAGATTACGTTCCCTTCTACCTTTGTCCCAGGTCGGTCATGCTGTACGTTATCTCACGTGGGCATAGCGAACTAACTTACAGGGAGGGACAACGTAACATCATACATCTCGTTTCTACAGTAGCGACTGCTGTCGAAACTGCCCAGGATCGCCCGTGGGCCTACTCCGACGGCAACGCAGGAGCTTTTTACACGCGCTTTTACAACGACTTAGATAGAATAGACGAAGTGATAGACTGGGTCGCAGTCAATAAGACCTACTGGGCTGACCCAGCCGACAAAGATAAAAAGCAGGCGGAGTTCCTAGTACATGACCACTTCCCATGGACATGCTTCCATGAAATTGGTGTCTTGGACCAAGAAATACTTGATCGAGTGGAGACCATCATCGGCCAATCGTCCCACACTCCCAGAATAAGAGTCCGCCCGTCTTGGTATTATTAAGAAGAGGGCAACTGTGATTAAGAAGGTTCGTGGCAATTTACTGGACGCCGACGTTGAGGCACTAGTGAACACTGTCAACACGGTCGGTGTCATGGGACGCGGCATAGCATTGCAGTTTAAGCGAGCATTTCCGGAGAACTATAAGGCTTATCGGAAACTTTGCGAGAAGGGAAAATTGCAGACTGGTCAGGTCTTCACGTTTGACCTCAATCGGTTTCAGAATCCGAAATACATCATCAACTTTCCAACCAAGCGTCACTGGAAAGGCAAGTCTAAGTTAGAATTTATTGAATCAGGTCTCAAAACGCTCGTCCAGGAAATCAATCGACTTGATATTAGGTCGATAGCCTTACCGCCCCTGGGAAGTGGGCTGGGTGGATTAAGCTGGAAAGAGGTCTACAACCGAATCGAGACTGCGCTTTCCACTTTAGATAATGTTAGCGTTTTGGTGTATGAACCGCATGGTGCCCCCAAGCCCTCTGAGATGCCAGATCGGACTATCCAGCCCCGAATGACTCCGGGCCGCGCCACTTTACTAGGGCTTATGAGAGTTTATCTTACACCACTAATGGATGACTCCATTACACTGTTGGAAATCCACAAACTCATGTACTTTATGCAAGCAGCCGGCGAACCTCTCCGATTAAATTATGTCAAAGGTGTCTATGGTCCGTACGCCAAGAATCTTCATCACGTTCTGGAGAGAATTGAAGGACACTTCATCGTAGGCTATGGTGACGGAACAGAAGCACCTGGAAAAGTTATTGAATATAAACCTGAGGCGATTGAATCTGCTGAGTCTTTGCTGGATAGACGTGTGGAATCTCGCGCCCGCCTTGAAAGAATTGAAGAATTAATAAGGGGCTTCGAAACACCATACGGCATGGAGTTATTGTCAAGTGTTGATTGGGTCGCGAAACAGGAAAACCCAAAGGCCTGTAGTGACCCGGGGGCAGCTGTCAACGGTGTCCAATCATGGAGTCCCCGTAAAAAGAAAATGTTTAGCACCCACCACATCCGAAGTGCCTGGGAACGGCTTCATCAGCAGGGGTGGTTCGGATAAGTTTTTTTACCGCCTCCTGGCCGATGGGGCTGAGAGAAGAACTCCGCATCAAGGACGCACGCATGTGTGGAATCGCGGCGCACAGACGGCCACGCTACGCTCCCACTGAACGCCTGGCGATTCTCGAAGTTCGCGCCGCGCGCGGCTGGTCGCTCAAACAAATAGCCGACGCTTTCCTGGTCACGCCGACAACGGTCGCATCGTGGTCGAAACGCGTTGATGAACTCGGCCCGAAAGCGCTCTTGCAGCTTCGAGAGCCGGTCAACCGATTTCCGGACTTCGTGCGCTACGTAGTGCAGCGATTGAAGACCCTTTGCCCCACGATGGGCAAGGTCAAGATCGCGCAGACACTCGCACGTACCGGCTTGCACCTCAGCTCGACCACAGTGGGACGAATGCTGAAGGAACCGCCTCCTCCCCTACCCAAGCGAGTCGATGTTTCCACTGGCCGCTTGGTTACGGCGAAACGCCCCGACCATGTGTGGCACCTCGACCTGACGACCGTGCCAACCGTCTCGGGATTATGGGCGTCCTGGCTGCCGTTCGCCCTGCCTCAGTGCTGGCCCTTCTGCTGGTGAATCGCCGTCACAATCGACCATTATTCGCGACGGTTAATAGCTGTGGCCATGTTTTCCCAAAAGCCCGACTCACTCGCTGTTCGCAGGTTTCTGGGAAGCGTCATTCGATGCACCGACTCGACGCCGAACTATCTTGTCTGCGACAAGGACAAGGTCTTCTGGTGTGAGGGGTTCAAACACTGGTGTCGGGGCAAGGACATCAGGCTCCGGTTTGGCGCCGTGGGCAAGCACGGCAGCATTGCCGTCGTGGAGCGCATCATCCGGACTCTCAAGGATGAATGCACTCGCCGGATCTTGGTTCCACAGACCCAAAGGGGATTCCGTCGTGAACTCGCATCCTTTCTGGAATGGTATAACGAGTATCGCCCTCACATGAGACTCGACGGCAGGACACCGAATGAGGTTTATTTCGGGCAACGTCCCGCCAATCGGCTTCCTCGCATCGAACCACGAAAACGCTGGCCTCGCGCATCCCTCTGCGCCAACCCTCATGCGCTCGTTGCCGGACAGCCTGGCGATCACTTCAACCTTGAAGTCAGTTACCATGGCGGACGCCGC
>JALLOL010000101.1 GCA_027717875.1 Acidobacteria bacterium AH-259-L09
TAACAACATTATTGTTGTATAGAAGGAGAACTGTTCCGTGCGGCTACCATTCCTGGATCGAGAAAATGAGAAAGCCCGCCTGCAGAGGGCGTTCGCCTCTAGCGAGAGTGCTTTTTGCTGTTTGTACGGGCGACGGCGTTGCGGCAAGTCGCGTCTCCTCCAGGAAACGCTCAGGCATCGAAAGTCCGTTTATTACGTCGCGGACGAACGCGAGCCGACTTTGCAGCGAGCCGCGTTGGCTGTGGCCATAGAACGGGTGCTCCCCGGTTTTGCCTCCGTTGAGTACCCTGACTGGGACAGCTTGTTTCAACGGTGGTGGAATGATGCACCTCCCGGTGTTGTACTGGCCTTGGACGAATTTCCCTACCTTGCCAAGGCAAGTGTGGAATTGCCAAGTCTCTTGCAGCGACTCGTGGATCAAAACAGGGCAAGACGCTTACATCTTGTGATCTGTGGATCCTCCCAGCGAATGATGCGGGGCCTGGTGCTCGATGCCTCTGCACCCCTATATGGAAGGGCGCAGGAGATACTACACATTCAATCTTTGGGCACAGCATGGATTGGTAGAGCACTCAAGAAATCGAAACCGGCCGAAATGGTGGAAGCGTATTCCATCTGGGGAGGAGTGCCCCGTTACTGGGAGCTGGCAGCCGTGTACAAAAACAGTTGGCATGCGGTCGAAGAGCTGGTACTGGATCCTTTGGGGGTACTTCATCATGAACCTAGTCGGCTGCTGCTGGATGATTTGCGCGAGACAGCTCAGGCAGCATCGATCCTTTCTCTGATCGGGCAGGGCTGCCATCGCATGTCCGAGATAGCTAGGCGGCTGGGGAAGCCGGCAACGTCGCTTACCCGCCCACTATCTCGATTGTTAGAGCTGGGACTCATTCGGCGCGAACAGCCTTTCGGGGTCCCACCAAGAAGTTCAAAAAAAACTTTGTATCGCATTGATGACCCCTTCATGGCGTTCTGGTTTCGTTACGTAGAACCGAACCGCTCTCGTCTCGAGTCCGGAATGGTAAGACTGGTGAAGGAGGCCGTTCAAAAGCAGTTTGGAAGCCACAGTGGAGAGATCTGGGAGCACTTGGTCCGACGTGCCTTCGTTCACCTTAGGGTGGAGGGGATCGAATGGTTGCCGGCGCAGCGTTGGTGGGGAACTGGAGCTGAGCGTAAACCACTTGAGGTCGATGTGGTTTCGGAATCTGAGGACAGGCGGCTCCTTCTGGTCGGAGAAGTCAAATCATTGCTGGACGTGGGAAAACTGGAAATCGCCGAGACGGAGCTTGAAGAAAAAGTGCAGCGATTGCCCTTTAAAGATGGCTATCAACAGGTCCTAACCAAAGTGTTTTGCCTCGAGGCAAAGAAGCTGAAAAGCAAGGACCGGAAATGGATCGGCGGAGACGATATTCTGCGAGTATTGAGATAAAATTTATGATCCTCCCCGAACATACGTTAAATTGACGATACGTCTTTGTCCTCGTATTCATCGTCCAAAGACCCCTCGGCCATGGCCATCGCATCGAAAGCTGCGTCGACGATGTCCTCGTCATCTGAGTCGGTCAGGTCGACCAACACAACCCCTGCTTCGTGCGGACGGATGCTGGTCACGGCGTTGATGGCGGCCAACAGCAGGGATTTGTCGATTTCCTTTGAAGTAAGGAGCGCTGCAACGTGCGACCAGGCGGAGTCGATCTCCCAATTGCCTGCAGCGCATACAGCCTGGTAGTGAATTTCCTCGTTCTCGTCTTCCAACGCCTCAAGTATCTTGTCGTCGAAGCCGCGAACCCAACGCATCGAGAATACAGCGGTCAGCTTCCAATCCTCGTCGCCACCGGAATAGGCTGCACGAATCGCATCCTGATGCCAGTTCTCCGGGGCGCGTACCGATGCCTCCAGGATTCGGCGGCGTACTTCTTTTGGGACGTCGGCATCCAGATAGAGCCTACGGAGCGACTCCTGGATCCTGTGGAACGTTTGTTCGGTGATCGGCACGTCATCGGGCTCCTCGAATCCGTCCGTATCCGCGTGTTCGAGGACAGGCCCAAGTGAAATCGCTGCCTGGGCGCGCAGCTTTTCGGGTTCATCGCCGCTGCGTAGGACTGACAGTAAGACATCGACAAGCTCTTCGTTAATGACCGTGAAGTCGCCCACTAGCTCTGCGGCGAGAAGGCGGTCGGGTTCGTCGACCTGGTCATCGGAGAGAATCTCGAGAAACATCTTGCCGGCGTCTTCCGGCCAGTCCCAAGGGGGAGTGTCTTTCAAGGTCTTCAGGTCCATTTCTCCCTCGCAAGCTTAGCGGTTCATTCGTCAAATCGTTTTGACGATCCTCCCATGCTGTCCCTGTTCTCAACTCGTCGATGAGGAACCGAACTCCTTGGTTGTCCGACGGGTTGAGCCAGAGCATCCGGTCAAAGATACTCTCGGCTTCGTCAAAATGTCCCAGGCGCCAGAGGCACAGCCCATAGCCATGAATGTATCGCAGAAACGGGCGGTTGTCGATGCGCCCCCCACAGCAGCACGTCTTCGGAATCGGCACCAACAGAGAGGCTCTCCAATACGGCATATAGGATATAGGAGTTTGCTTTTTTGAGGCTAGTGCTTCCGATGCGCTTAATCGCTGGTTGCGAACGCCACCCAAAGGCGTGCCGCCTGAAACGAGCGCGAAAGGTCCATTTATGTTTCGCGCCGGAAGACATGGTTGTCAGCGCTTTTTTTTACGATCGGTTTTCCGTCCAGGCCATCCAGAGTTTCCATCAGCCGGCGTTTACGAGCGTGCTGTTCCCTCAGATTCTGCAGGTATTGGTCCCACTGCTTCTGATTTTTCTGCCGGGCCATGACCGACCCCGCTTTATGAAGGTATTTGACCGCCTCCTGGTATGCGCTGGGCTTGACCTGGGCGATCAGCCTCTCGGCCTTTTTCTTCCAGATAGCCACCGCCCGATCCGGTGCGTGGGTTTGAACCGCAGCGGCGATCTCATCCTCGTCAACACCGTGCCACCCGAATCGCTTTTTGGGAAGCTGATCGTACCAGTGCAGCACTTGATCGGGCTTTTTTTCGAGAATGGCGATGTCAATCAGATCGTCAACCATGGGAAATCGATTACGCTGATCCGCATCAGGCCGGTCTAAGCCAGATTCCGGAAGGGGCCAGCCCTTCTGCTTCCAGGGCAGCTCACCTTTTTCCAGGTAACGCAATAGATATTCGCGCACTTTGGGCCAGGCCTTGACCTTGCCGGAGGCTTTCTTGCAGTCCGTGAAGACTTTTCGCGAGGGGCCGCGCACGAATTCTTCAGCCAGCATCGCCGCCACGGCAGGCCAGGTCTTTTCAAGCGTTCGAATTTCCCGCAGTTTCTCGCGCAGGCTACCGGCGATGCCGGGCCATTTTTCTTTCGTGGCCCGAATTCCCTCCTGAATCCAGCGTTCGGCGTCTTGATAGTGCCGCGCCGCAACCAGCCGCTTGACCAGGCGATCATAGCTGCTCGTTCGTTTGGCCTCGACTTCGCACAGGGGAACGATCTCGTCCTTCCGGCCGGCTCGCTCCAAGGCATGAATGACCCAGTCGCTGAGCCGGTCCCGGGCGTAGTTGCGGTTGAAATCGTGGGCGCCTTTGGCGCTTTTCAGCTCGTTCAAGCCCGCCAGCAGGCGGTCCGCCAGCGTGTGCCAGGCTGATTTGGGGTGCCGCCGGTGGAGGTATTCCGCAAAGGCCTCGCAAACCTCAAACTGATCCTTGAGCACGGCATCCAGCGCCCAATTCAGCTTGTCGGCAGAATCAAGAGACGACAGATCCAATGCCTTGACGATCACCGGCATAGAGTCGGCAATCTCCATGGCGGTTTCGCCCTCGTCGTGGCTTTCCTCCACCTGGCGGATGCCGATCGTCACCAGCTCCCGGCCCAGGGTCAATACCTCGTTGGCATGCCCCGCTTTGAGAAGCGTTTGAAGCTTTTTACGAATCCCGGAATAGTCCGGCGTATAGCCCTCACCCTGCCAGTAATTCTGCCAGCCGGGCTCATCGCCGATGTCACGAATCTCCCGGCGCAGCCGTGTCACCAGTGCTTCAGTGTTACCCGAGATTAATTGCCTGCGGTCGACCAGATCCTGCGCAATTTCTGAATGCTGCTGTGCAAGTTCATGGACCAAATCAATGAGCTGCGCCTTGGTCTTTCCCTTCAGAAAATGATCGATCTCGCTTTGTATATCCTCGGACATAGTGTTTTCGTCATCGGTCGGTTCATCCTCCCAGTCTTCATCGTCCCACAGTTCCAAGCGGTCATCGTCCTGCTTTGCTTTGGGTACACGCTGGTTGTTTTCGATCCGCTTCAGGTACTCGATCACCACGGCCACCCCATGCTTGCAATCTAATTCATAAGGGCAAGTGCAGATCGAATCCGGCAGGCTGTCTTCATCCATGACCACCTTGGTGGCATAACGCTGCGAACCCGCAACCCAGGCGATCAGGCTGCCGTCGTCAGTTATCGCCAGATCGGAAACAAGCCCCTGGCGCTGATAACTTTTGCCCCGCGAGACGATTTTGCTGCCGGCCCATTCATTTAGGTCATCCCAGGTCAGGTCGGCAAATCGATCCAGTCGTTTCTTCTCGTTCGTCATTGGAGGGCGTTCTCCTTGTTGTCGGCTTCCGACTTATCACGACCCCTCACCCCAAGGCCGCCTGGATGAGGCAAATCGGAAGAAAATTGACCGACTGTGTTGATGGTTTTCTTCGGACTACAGCTCACCTGATCATTGACCGTGACACGAAGCATCTGCCGTTGCGTGAGATCTTGAAGTCCTCCAAAACAGATGTTGTCATTCTCCCGCTAAAAAGTCCCAATATCAATACTCATATCGAACGCTTCATTCGCTCGCTGAAATCCGAGTGCCTCGAGCGCACTCTCTTTTCACAAGTTTGTTGTAGACTTGGTTTCAATCTCGACTTATTTTCTTTTGGGGTGGTGATGTCCGCAGAAGATGAGCACCGCAAAAAGCTTGAGGAGGCACTGGCTGAGCTTGCAGGGCTGAAGGAAGAGAACCTTCGCTTGCGGACCGCTTTGAGCATGGCACGAGGCAAGACCTGTGACGAACCGTTCTCCCATGTCATGGAGGCACCTGCAGGCTCTGTAACCGCCAACTCAGCGGCAAAAGATAAGATTACACTGTTTCGTAGCGTTTTCAGAGGACGAGATGACGTGTATGCGGTCCGCTGGGAATCCAGGACAGGCAAGTGCGGGTATTTTCCCGTCCGTTTCAACAAGACGTGGGCTCACGAAAAATCTAAGAAGACCATTCTGAACCATCCTCGTGATCGTGAATTCATCCCTTTGACAGATCAGGTCGTCCACGATCACTTGTTGGGAAAGCAAACCATTGGGATCTATCCTCTTCTGAGAGATGAAACTTGTTGGTTTCTTGCTGTTGATTTCGATAAGTCTAGTTGGAAGCAAGACATGGCCGCCTTCTTGTCGACGTGCCATGAATTGAAGCTCTCCGCGGCGTTGGAACGCTCACGCTCGGGCCAGGGTGGTCACATTTGGTTCTTTTTTGATGCGCCCATTCCCGCCGCTCTTGCTCGAAAACTGGGGTGTGCCATCCTGACTCAAACGATGGAACGACGCTACGAGTTGGGCCTGGATTCATATGATCGTCTCTTTCCCAATCAAGATACGATGCCCCGGGGCGGTTTTGGTAATCTCATTGCCCTTCCTTTGCAAGGGGGTCCCCGTCGCCAGGGGAATACTCTTTTTCTAAACGGGGATTTTGTTCCCTACCCTGATCAGTGGGCTTTCCTTTCGTCTCTAAAAAGGATGTCCTCGAAAGATGTCGACACCATCGTCCGGGAGGCACAAGGAGCAGGTAGGGTCTTGGGAGTGCGACTTAGCCTTGATGATGCAGACGAGGCTTCGAGCCAGACTCCATGGTCTCTGACTCCCGTCCGTAAGGAAAAACTGGATACGGAGCCTTTGCCCGACCAAGTGGGAATCATTCAAGGCAATCTGGTTTACGTGGAAAAGCAGGGACTGCCTGTGGCTTGGTTGAACCGATTAATTCGTTTGGCTGCTTTCCAGAATCCAGATTTTTACAGAGCCCAAGCGATGCGCCTTTCCACCTTCGGTAAGCCGCGAATTATTAGTTGTGCACAAGAGTTTCCCCTCCATATCGGTCTACCTAGAGGTTGCCTGCAAGATGTGGTCCGTTTACTGGAGTCCCATGGAGTGAAGGTGTCAATACGAGACGAAAGATTTTCCGGTGACCCGATTGACTGCCAATTTTGTGGAAAGCTCCTGTCCTTGCAAGAGCAGGCCCTGAAAGTCTTGATGAAGCAAGATACCGGCATACTCTCAGCGTCAACCGCCTTCGGTAAGACAGTAGTCGCCGCCGCCGTCATTGGCGCCCGCCAGGTCAACACACTGGTTTTGGTCCACCGCCGCCAACTTCTGGACCAATGGCGGGAAAGATTGGCCACGTTTTTGGAAGGGCCCCAGTCCATCGGTCAAATCGGAGGTGGAAAGAAAAAGCGAACGCAGATTGTTGACGTCGCCATGATTCAGACGTTGAATAAAGCGGGAAAGGTGAATGAGCTCGTTGCCGATTATGGTCTCGTGGTTGTAGACGAGTGCCATCATATTTCTGCATTCAGTTTTGAGCAAGTACTCAAGCAGGTCAGGGGTCGATACGTCTTGGGTTTGACTGCCACACCGGTGCGCAAGGATGGCCATCACCCTATTATCACCATGCAGTGCGGGCCTATTCGCTTTAAGGTCGACTCAAAGACACAAG
The DNA here is from genome assembly GCA_027717875.1 of Acidobacteria bacterium AH-259-L09. The sequence continues at coordinate 6,775 of JALLOL010000101.1, forward strand.
CTGCGAAAAGACCGTTCGACCATGTAGTCATTCCCCGATATACAGCTTTGCGAATGCCGAATGAAGGCAAGGAAGAACCGATTCATGAGGTTTTTGCTACTCTTGCAGCGGACACTTCGCGAAACGATTTGATATTCGATGATCTTGTTGCAGCTTTGGACACCGGGAGGTCCCCACTATTCTTGACTGAACGGACAAAGCATCTGAAGGAGTTTGCAGAAAGGCTCAAACCTTTTTGCCGGAACGTTATTGTCTTAAAAGGGGGCATGGGTGCTCGGCAGCGCCAGACGCTGGCGGAGGAGATTTCAAATCTTCAAGATGGTGCAGAACGGGTGATTCTAGCCACGGGCCGCTACATTGGGGAAGGTTTCGATGATGCGAGGCTGGATACGCTGTTCCTGGCCATGCCAATTTCTTGGAAAGGAACCTTACAACAATATGTCGGAAGATTGCACCGGCTTCACACCAACAAGCGCGAGGTCCAGGTCTACGATTACGTGGATATCCAGATACCTGTGCTGAAACGGATGTACGAGAGAAGGTGTAAGGGATACCGTGCTCTCGGTTATTCCATTCGTGGCTAATGATCGCTGGCTGGTGTCACGCAGTCCCAAGGCATCCTTCTGATCGGTTCTCCAGCCTTCCCAGTGCCAAGAGTTCCTGAACCTATTTCTTCTTCGCTTTACCCCCTAAAACCCCCATAAATCAAGGCTTCTGATCACGTGATCTGAGTGTCTGAACCGGATGCACCCCCTTCTTTTCCTTAGGTTGGTGGTCTTAAACATGGATATTAGGGTTTATTTATATTAAACTAAATGGCGATCTAGCTTTAATATAAAGATCTTACTAACGCCTTATGAAAGGAAGCATTCATATCGCCTCATGACAACGATGAGTAAAAAACCACATAGATCCGGGACATATATACAACAACCCACAGGGTACAAGGCTTTCATTCCAAATCCTTTACCCCTAAGGCCAGCAATGACATTGGATCCGGAACTTCAGATCTTGTTATCAGCAGCGGATCGGGCCATAGGACGCCTAGATGCTGGCACAGAGCTGCTCCCAAACCCCGACTTCTTTGTGGCGATGTATGTCCGCCGACAAGCATTGTATTCCTCCCAAATCGAGGGTGTCACACAGGCCTCTCTCGACGAAATGAAATTTGCGAGGAGCGACCGAATCGTACCGGAGTTGGGGCAAGAAGACATCTGCCGGGTTTTTCCCTTGATTTAGTGCTTCCTATTTAGAGAAGAAGCGTAAAGCAGCCGGTTGCCATTAAAGCTATTGCCCATAACAAATCAAGGTTGAGCCAGGCTTTACGTAAAAGGGCCAGCCCTAGCTTTTCATAAACCACCAGTGCGACTAACCCTGTGACCACCAGATAGCCTGTGGTGTGAATGAGGATCGCCAACAGGTTTGTCAATGGCTCTTCTAAACTGCTTGCGTGGACATGATATTCGGAGGCTGGGAAGTGGTGTCCTTGGGCAGAGATCCCTAGCAAAATTGGCAGTACCATGAAGCCGGCCCCGTGAGCAGACGCCATTAGGAACGACCAGATGGTGAGGTCGCGGAACCCTACCTGCATTCCGCCCCAGCGGGGGTGACGATTGCGAAGAAAAATGTACAGGCCAAAGCTGAAGAGAATGAAGGCGACCGAAATCTTGAGGTAACCAAGGGGAAGCACTACCT
>JALLOL010000102.1 GCA_027717875.1 Acidobacteria bacterium AH-259-L09
TAGCATAAAAAAAAAGTCCTTCTACACAACTTGGGGAACTTCATGGTCGGAAAGACCATCCGCCATTACAAGATCCTAGAAAAGCTCGGCGAAGGCGGCATTGGGGAAGTTTTATAAATATCAGGATGACGGAACGGTACGCCTGCCCCGAAAGTGCGAGTCTTAAAGCAGAGCGGAACAATTAGATCAATTTAGCTTGGCAACCAGGTCGCGAAAAGCGGCTACCGCGGTAGGATCGTTGGGAGCGTATTCGACAGCCCGACGAAACTCCCCCAGGGCCTTTCCATATTCCTTTCGAGCCAAATAGATACGTCCGAGATTAAGGTGGGGGAAATGGCGAGGTTCATAACGCTTGGCCTGCATCGCTTTTCGCAGCCAAGGCTCTGCCTCGTCGAGTCGGTTTTGCTGCATCAGGTACACGCCTATATCGTTGTATGGATTGCCAAATTCAGGATCTAGTTCAATGGCAATATGACATTGCTTGACTGCCTCATCGATCTTTCCCTGAAAGCTGTACATCCAACCCAAGAAAGTGTGGGCTTCGGCGGTAGGAAAGAGCTCGATAGATTTCAGGTAGTTTGCGATAGCTCCCTCGACATCTCCTTCCCGGTGACACTGGTTGCCTTTTTCTAGCAAATCCAATGCCTGTTCGTCTTTGGAAGTCATCGCTGGCTCTATTGAATCGAAGCGTTCTAACTTACGTGTTTAGCGTCCTGACAGTCAGCGCGAGAAGCGGCCTGCATCAACGGTTCGAGGCTCTCCGCCTAGGCACAGGCTTCCAGTCTGTGGAAAGAGCCAAACTCGAGACCTGAGGCTCTTGCCCCAGCCTTACCCCAGGCGCTATGCCTTCACTCCTTCGGGGCTCGGGCTTGTCCCGGATTTACCGATTAGATGATAAATAGCAGGACATCAGTCACACCGACATCGGTAACACCTTAAAGGTGAAATTGTAGCAGGAACATCGTTCACAGTTTCAAAAAATCAGTAACGGATGGAATGCGTTGGCGCAATTCTTGCGAATTGCTTCTCATTCCTCCCGACCTGGATAGAAAATCCATCAATAGGCTTATCGGCGATTCGGAACTCCTGGTGAGGGGATTTTTGTTTATACTGCCGCAGGGTGTCTCGTGTGTGATGTAGGCGTCAAGCACGGCGGAGGTAGCGGTAAGCCAGGAGATATGGGCCGAAAAAGTGTTTCTGATAACGTGGCTGGAGAGGTGTCTCAACTTATCAGATTTTCGCAAAAGCACCTGATAACCCAAGAAGCTGAGAGAAGCTGAGGCCTTTTCAGCGGAAAGATGACGAAAGAACAGTTGATTCAAGGCTGGAGGGCTGATAGGTTTTCATCATTGATCACGGGTAGGTCAGAGGAACTCGGATCCGAAGTTCATATGAGGAATGTCGCCCTGGATGAGGCGAATAGCTTGATCTGTGGGGCTGCGAATGTGTTGATTGGGACACCGCTCTAAACCTGGAGGTGCCTTGTGATAGCTAATCAGAACGGCCCTTACCGTGAGCTAGGGGCCACCGGGCTTGCGTGTCATCCTCTTGGGTTCGGTTGCTACCGCATCAGCCAAGGGAGTGAAGAACATGAAGCTTCACTGCGTGCCTACCTGGATCGTGGCGGGAACCTAATCGACACATCCGCTAACTACACCGATGGTCTGTCCGAAGGCCTCATTGGCCATATACTCAGGGATTACCCACGGGAGAAGGCGATCGTCGTTACGAAAGGTGGCTATATCCAAGGTCAAAACATGGCGCTTGCGCAGAGGCACAATTTCCCCGAAGTCGTCTATTATGGCGAAGAAATATGGCACTGCATCCATCCTGAATTCTTAAAAACCCAGGTTCGGAGATCGCTAGAGCGGATGCGTTTGAACAACATCGACATCTATCTTCTTCACAATCCAGAGTATTTTCTGACCGAGAAAGAGCGTCATGGAGGTCCTGCTCCCGAGGATCTCGAGGAGTTCTATAGGCGCATTCGTGAAGCATTCATGTTCCTGGAGAGCCAGGTAGAGAAAGGAACTCTCAAGTGGTACGGCATCAGCTCCAACAATTATGGTTTGCCTTCATCGCAATCGACGATGATATCAGTTCACCGATGTCTCCAGCAAACGCGTAGTTTCTCAGAGGATCATCACTTCAGGGTCATCCAGCTTCCCATGAATCTTTATGAACCGGGTGGAGCGCTGGAGAAAAACAATGAAGGGAAAACGGTGCTGGAGTTTTGCCATAATCAAGGTATTGGAGTGCTCATCAACCGTCCTCTTAACGCCTTTTTCAAAAACCGCATGATACGACTGGCAGACTTCGTCAAACCGGGTCAGGAAGCCCCCGCTTTACAGGATCTCCTGAGGCCTCTGAGGGCACATGAGAGTCGCCTAGCAAAGGAGCTGCAAATTGCTTTAATGGGTGGCGGCAGGAAAGGGTTGGCTGATGTAATCGAAGAGATCATTCCCCAACTCGAATCGCGAGCACACTGGGACGGCGTCGTTGGCCAGTGCATCATTCGGCCGCTTCAATCTTGGCTCGCACAGGAAAGCTTCTCCCGAGATGCGCGTGGCGACGCCCTCAGGAGAGACTTCATTGAGCTCATTAACCCACTCTTCGAGGATATCGCTCGTTTTCTATCCTTCCAGCAACAGAGTGTCTCCGATTCTGTTCGGGACAAGCTATACCAGGCAGGCTATCCCAAGACCCGCGATTCGCTAAGTCGAATGGGTTTGAATATTCTGGCTTGCCTACCGGGGCTCCACTGTGTCTTGAATGGTATGCGCCGTCTCGAGTATGTGGATGACGCCCTGGGGGTGCCGGACTTACCTGCCGTCGATGGGATTGGTATTCTGACCAGTTTTCATTCACAAATCTCGTCTAATCCCTGGGCACATTGAGAGCTTCAAGGATGCGGCACTGATGCTCATCGGCGCCAGGGACTGCTCCAGAAGAGCCTTTTTGTTTTGCCCATAATCGATCAGGACCGTGGCATAGCTGTCCTCGGGTGGAGGTGAAAGCCCTTTCGTCCAGAGAGGAGAATCTGTGCCGGCACGCTTCAGAGCGGAGCGAATTACATCATCCTCTTGATGACCCGTTGACTCTGCTCCTGGCTTAGCCCCACCGGCCGATAGGCCATAGGGCCACCCTCGTCGAGGACAGGCTCCAGCTGGTCAAGGCTGGGCTGATCTTTTTGCAGGAACAGTCCGATGTAGATCGTATCTCCCCACTGCATGGCTTTTTCGCAGGCGGCTTTCCAATCGCTGCTGTCGTGTCCCTCGTCCTCAAGTTTCTTGACACGCGGCTTGAAGAATTTGTAGTCATTGTCATGGTTGAAGGTGACACAGGGGCTGAAGATGTCAATGAGAGCAAATCCTTTGTGCTGGATTGCCTTCTTCATCAGCTCTATCAAATGCTTGCCGTCGCCAACGAAACCTCGCGCGACGAAAGTCGCGCCGTTCATGATGGCCGCCGTGATGGGATTGACCGGCAGCTCCACGCTGCCGAACGGTGTGCTCTTGGTCTTCATGTTCTGGCAGCTGGTGGGAGAAATCTGCCCTGTGGTCAAACCGTAAATCTGATTATTCATGACGAGGTAGGTCAGATCGACATTCCGGCGCGCCGTGTGTATAAAATGGTTCCCACCAATTCCGTAGCCGTCACCATCTCCACCTGTGGCAATCACGGTCAATTCATGATTCGCCATTTGCACACCCGTCGCCACAGCCAGTGGCCGACCATGAAGCGTATGCATCCCATAAGCATTGAAGTAGCCGGGAAAGTTGGAGGAACAGCCAATTCCACTTACGATGACAATCTCATGGGGCCTGATTCCCAGTTCGGAGCAAGCTTTTTGAAGCCCCTTGAGAACCCCGAAATCGCCACAGCCCGGACACCAATCAGGATCCACTTTTCCCTTGTAATCCTGGGGCTTGAAGGAAAGAATCGATTTGTCCGCCGTTACACCTTGAGTGCTCTCTGTTAGGGTCATATTATCTCCTCTTTAAACCATGATTTCCTGAATCGGCACGGAATGATCCGTTTTCCCGGCCAGTTGCTCCAGCACCGCGTCAACGATGTGGTGGGGCATGAACGGCTCGCCGTCATACTTGCGGATATGCCCGTCGACATTGAGGCCGGTCTCACTGCGAAGGTAACGGAAGAACTGTCCTGAGTGATTGTTCTCGACCATAATCGTCCGCTTCGAGCGAGAGACGATCTCGGTTACAGCCTCTGCGTGCAAGGGAACAATCCACTTGACGGCAAGCTGATTGGCGATCACGCCCTTGTGCTCCAACAGCCCCATAGCCTCCTTGATGACGCCGTAGGTCGATCCCCATCCTATGAGTGTCACCTCAGCGTCTGCCGGACCTTCCAGCCGCGGCGGGGCGATCTCCTCGAGGACTCCTTCGAACTTCCGGGCCCTCTTTTCGACCATTTTCCGCCGCTTGTGGGGATTGGTGAACTCGTCACTGATCAAAATACCGTCCTCGTCGTGCTCGTCCGTGGCCACCACGTGGACATATCCCTCCAGGCCCGGCAAAGCGCGCGGAGAGATCCCGCTTTCTGTGTTCTCGTAGCGCAGGTAGCCGTCGGTTTTCGAGGCAGTGGTGATCAATTCTCCGCGATCGATCTTTGGCTGCATGTTGATCTCTTCGGGATCAACGCTAAAGGTGCCTTCCGAGATCAGAAGATCTGAAATTACAATCCCGGGGCACTGGTACTTGTCCACCAGATTAAACAGTTCGGGAATCGTATTGAAGGCGTCCAGGGCATTTGTGGGGGCCACGATGATGCGCTGAAAGTCCCCCTGGCTGGCGCCCAGCGCCTGCCACAAATCCCCCTGCTCCGTCTTGGTGGGTACACCCGTGGAGGGGCCGGCCCGCTGAACATTGATGAAGACGACCGGAACTTCCATCATTCCGGCCATTCCGATCGCCTCGGTCATCAGTGCGAAACCGCCCCCGGAAGTGGCACACATGGCCCGGCAACCGGCGTGAGCCGCTCCGATGGCCATATTCGCTACCCCGATTTCGTCCTCCACCTGCCGAACCATAATTTCCAGCTCGCGAGCATTGTTGGCCATCCAGTGCAGCACTCCGGTGGCTGGACTCATCGGGTAGGCGCAGTAGAACTTGACTCCTGCGGCGGCGCCGCCCATCGCCAGGGCCTCATTCCCCGTCCACACCGCTATGGGTTTAGGGCCTGTGGGGAGCGGATCCGCGAAAGGCTCGAAATTTGCGTTGGCAAGGTCAAAGCCGGCGCGTGCTGAAACGACATTTTCATCGACCACGGCTTGACCTTTTCGCTGGAACTGAGACTTCAGGCCGTCTCCAAGGGCCTTGAACTCAACCCCCAGCAAACACGTGATGACACCCAGAGCCACCGTGTTCTGGACCATTCGCGAACCGCTCGTTAACTCAGCCACGGGCATGGGGCACAAATGAACGCCTTCGCCGGCCTGGCCCGGTTGAATGGAGTCGCTGTTGAAGACCACCCGGCTGCCCGGTCCCATCAGATTCAGGTGGCGGTTCATGGTGTCCTGATTCAAGCACAGCAACAGGTCCAGCTTATCCCCGTGGTTGTTAACTTCCTCCTCGCTGATACGCAAGGTCAGAAAAATGTGTCCACCCCGGATGATCGATTGATAGGCGTTGTAGGCGTAAAGGTGCAGGCCGCGGCGGACGAATAACCGGGCAAGGATATTACCGGGCGTGGCAATTCCCTGTCCGGCGGCTCCTCCAATACTGAGGGCCAAGCTATATTTTCCTGTGGTCATACAGTCTCTCCTCTCCTGATTTGCCGATCACCCCGGCTTGGACGGACCCGAAAGTCCTGAGGGCGTGTATGCTCCAGCGTAACGCCGGGCACATTGCTCGCCAGGGGTATCGGCCTCCGAACTCCGTTTCTATTTCGAACGTATCTCCTACAGACCGATTTTAGGCCTCAACCAAATAGGATCAGAAATGGTCTTCCCGAAGGATGTGGTGCTTTCGAGCCACCCTGGCCTGAAGCAGCTCAGAAAGAAACGCCACCTCGTAATCATATACAAGCTTGGGGAAACTTTGTAGTCACCTGGGCAATCACGCAGTTCATCTCCTTGATCCGGTCTTGATGGGGAGCCAGTTCTTCACTTGCAGTCCTGTACCCCGTCTCGATGAGGCCTGCTTGGTAAAGGATCACTGCCACTCCCTTAAACTTATATTTCTATACAACTATTAACAGAAAGTATAATAAATATCCTATAACAATACGCCACTTGGTGGAAGCATGGATATGGAGATTAGAAGGGATACATTTGCCAGAACCGGTACACCCGCTCCGATCCCAAACACGAGCCAGACCATGGTCCCCTCGATCAGGTGTGGACAGGAGTTGAAAAGTGGATTTGTCAAAGTTTAAGGATCTGCCCGACCAGGCGAGAGTGTGGATTCATGGTTTCGAACATGAGTTGAAGGAACGTGAACAAGAAATCATAAGCCGGGAACTGGGGCGCTTTCTCCCTCGGTGGGTTTCCCACGGGGTCCCGGGCAAGGCAGCCTTCACAATCCTTTTTGCTCGCTTCGTTGTCACCGCCGCCCACTGCCGGGGCAGCATCTCGGGCTGCTCCATCGATAGCCTCGTGCAAAATTATAAGACGCTCAAAACTGTTTATGGATTAGATGGTTTGAAGGGAGGTCTTGTCTATTACCGCGACCCGTTAGGAGAAATTCAGGCCGTGGATCAGGGGCAGTTTCGCCAGGCTGTTGACTCCGGACTGATCTCGTTCAATACCCCGGTTTTCAACACCCTCGTCAGCACCCTGGGTCAGGTGCGATCCGGTGAATTTGAAATAACCTTTGAGAGGTCCTGGCATGCCAGAGCGTTTCGACCTGTTTCTGGCTAAACTGCAAGGAACCGTGAGGAATCCGCACCCATGACTTTTATCATTTGCGAACCTTGTATTGGGACGAAAGACACAGCTTGTGTAGATGCTTGTCCGGTCGATTGCATTCATCCGCGCAAGGAGGAAGACAGCTTTGAAAGCGACGAGCAGCTGTATATTGATCCGGAAGAGTGCATTGACTGCGGGGCCTGTGTCCCGGAGTGCCCGGTGGAAGCGATTTTCCCGGAAGATGAAGTCCCGGAGCAGTGGTTGAACTATATCGATATCAACTATAAGTGGTACGAGAATAAGACGTAGGGTGCCGCAGGGACCTTCTTTCACACTCATCCCTGTCCTACCCGCTTGAGTTCCTTCAACACCTCCTGCGAACTGGGATCGTCGATCAGGTTTTGCATTTCGTAAGGGTCGTTTTTCAGGTCGTAAAGTTCGTCCATACGACGGAGCTTATTGTAGCGGATGTATTTCCAGTCCTTCGTGCGCACGGCCCTATAACCCATGTTGCGCATGCGCGGGAATACTGTGTCAGTGTTGTATTCAATCAGGAAAGACGTACGCCACTCTTTTGGCGTTTGTTCTCGAAGCAGCGGCCCGAGGCTGCTGCCGTCCATCCGATGCTCGTCCGCCCGCCTCGCCAACTCAATCAGCGTAGGGGCGAGGTCGACGCCCAACGCGAACTCGTCGATTGTGCGGCCGCCTTTAATCAACCGCGGATAACTTACCAGGAGCGGAATGCGTATCCCCTCTTCATATGCAAGCCGTCGTTCGACACTCAGGCCGTGCTCACCGTACCAGTAGCCATGATCGCTCAGGAAGACCAGTACTGTATCGTCCAGTTGGCCGCTATCTTCAAGCGCCTTAAAAAGCATGCCGACCCCTTCATCGACAGCGGCCAGCATACGAAGACGATCACGAACCGTCTCGTCGCTCGTTCCCGTTTTACGGCTCAACGGCTGTAGACCCTCGATTTTCTGCCGCAGCGCCGGTTTCCCCGCTAAAGAGTCGTCGACGCTTGGTCGCCGAGGAATCGTCTCGTCCGCGTACATGTTTTTGTGCCTGTTGGCGGGCATGAACCTGGACGCCGTCGGATCGGAAAGGCTACCATCGTTGTACTGCACGAGTTCCGGATGCAGCACCTTGTGAGCGAGATAGAGACAATACGGCTTCTTCCTCTTCTTGCGAACGAAGGCGACGGCTTTTTCATTCAAAACGTCCGTTGTGTGGCCGGTGTGGCGGATGTGCCGGCCGTTCACGTTTAGAATGGGATCGAACGAAGTTCCCTGTCCCTGCATGCCGACCCAGTAATGGAAGCCGGGGCGCGCCGTAGCGTCGTTGCCCATGTGCCATTTGCCGATATAGGCGGTTTCATACCCAGCCTTCTGAAGCACACGTGGAAACGTCATGAGCTTGTGGCTGGCAACGCTGCGGTCTGTATTATCCAGGATGCCGTGGTGGTGCGTGTAGAGCCCCGTCAGCAGGCTGGCACGCGCTGGCGAGCAAAGCGGCGTCGTGCAGAAGGCGTTGCGAAACCGCACACCTTCATGTGCGATCCGATCGATGTTCGCCGTGT
>JALLOL010000103.1 GCA_027717875.1 Acidobacteria bacterium AH-259-L09
GGAATGAAGGTATAAAGGCAGCGTGATGTTGCGTCGCTCCGCCTCCCGGCGCGCGTTCAAGAGCTCACTCAAAAAGAAGAAATTCGTGTGCGTTTTGTCCTCTTCTTCGACCAGATCGAAGCCCAGGATCCGATGCGGATCGGCTTCCCGCCGGTCCAGTATCCGTTCCAAGGCTTCAGCGAGTTGCTTGCGGCTGGCCGAGCGCATGGGCTTGGGGAATGAACTTCACCTCAAAGTCCGGATGATCCCGCAGAATCTCGCTCAGGAGGGCCTGAAAGGCGCTACGGCCCGCCCCCCGGAACTCGACGTACTGTATGTTTTCCTCGGCTAAATCCTTGAACATTTTGCGGTAATATCCTTCGCGGACAGAATCGTCAGTGAGCAGGCCGTTCGCCCGGAAACACTTTGAAAACTCAGTCCAGATGTCCGGTTGAGCCAGATCTTCCTCACCCAGTGTGATGGAGCGGTAGATCTCTTCATCAAATTCCTGGACGTCCCTGGCGGCCTTGCGGAGCTCGCTAATAGGCATCCATCCGTCTCCGGGAGGTTCTTGGAAGAAGCGCAGAGTGCCCCGGACGGGTCGCTTCTTGTCTCCCTGGTAGATGTAGCAGTTTGGCAGGTAGGTCGCGTGGGAAACCAGCCAGCGGAAGTCTCCCAAGGTGTACCCGTGGACATGGAGAATCCCGCCCTTCGGCATGCGCTTCATGATCTTCAGCACGCGAGACTCGTCGATCAGGATTTTCGTCCTCGATTCCAGGAAACTGTGTGCGGGAGGAAAATGCTCGCGCGTGCGTTCGATTTCCTCCCGCTTGAGCGCCATCAGGCGGCGGTTGGCTTTTTCCTCTTTGGGCGTGAGTGTGATTCCGGTGTCGAACCGCAGCGCCCGTTCGGCCTCAATCAGCCGCTGGCGGGCTTCCAGGTACGCCGCCTCGTCCGAGTAGGGCTCCTGCACGAAACCGGCCTGCTGTCCAGCGCAGCCGCACAGCACGATGATGCATATCAAGAGTAGGCGAGCGCATTTCATGATCCCGTCTCCTTTCGGTTTTGCCCGTATTGTCAAAAATTTTAGTCATTAAGCTGCTTGGCCAATCCAAAGTCCATCACTTTGACGTGCACTTCAGGCGTGAGCATGATATTGGATGGTTTCAAACCCGATGGACTATGTCGTGCTTGTGTGCGGCTTCCAGAGCCTCAGCAATCTCCGTCGCTTTCTGAAGTGGCCCAGCTCATCTTGCTGCAAGATTTCTGGCAGGAATTTCAGGGCGACTTTGCAGTCCAGGCAAGTATCGTGAGCCAGGAAGGCCTCGCTGAGGCGCCAAGAACGCCAAGGTGGGGCGCTCCGCAAGGAAGCTCAAAGGCTCAACATCTCAATATAAGGTGAACAGGACTTTGCCTTCTCCCCTTTTAGCGATCATCTGTTGGATGTGCTCGACCAACTTGTCCCGTCTCTTCAATAAGGCCTTGATCTCCCTTGGGTGAAGAAATGGCTTAAGTCGGTTTTTCAAGTTGTCCTCGTTCAGGTTCTGAAGCTTTTCCCAACATTTTCGGTCCACAAATCTGATTGTCGTGGGATTCAATGGCTCTGAGTAGGTGCGAAATGCCCGGGTGTGATCAATCATCCACAGTTTCCAGTCCTGATCGTACAGAATATTGCCCTGATTAGGATCTTCGTTGTAGATCAGGTTGTCAAAGAGCCGCATCACTTGGTATTGCATCGTCCAGCGCCACTTGTGTTTTTCAGGAGTCTGGATCTTGTTTTTCAGACGCTCCGTTTCCACCATCCCCTTTTCGACCCAAGCCTGCAGTATTCCTTTGTTACCCTGACCCTTGATTTTCCGTTCAACCACGGGAGGAACATTGTCCAGACCTAACAGTTTGCTGAGTTCGTAAGCGGCGCAGTTAAAGATGGCGTCATCCCGAAAATTGAATTTGACCCTGCCGCTCGCCATCTTTATTCGACGTTTGTCGATCTTCACGTTATTGAATTTTGCGTGCATACGGATCCCATCTTTCTCCAACAGGACTTTTTTGGGTTTTGTGACTCCAACTAGGATATCTTGTATGGATACGACACGCGCCGTCCGTAGAAATTCCTGTATTTCCTCATCGCTCTGAAAGGGCAGCGGTTTTTCCTCTGCATCCAACCATACATGCGACGACCGCGTCGACGCTTGTTGCGCCGCATTCGGTGAGGCTGCGACCTCCTGCTGCTCCTCTACACTTGGCCGGGGCGTGGCAGCAAGGAAGGTCTCTCTCTGAGGGTTCTCAACCCATACGCCCGCCCAAACACTGCCCAGGCAAATGGACAAGACCCCGAAAATCACCAAGCGCGTCAACCACTTGGCGTTCGCGACTAGAGCGGTCAGCAGAAAACTCTCTTCAGGCTGCCAGTGGCCGGTTCGCGCAGCGCACACCAACCTCCATGGCAATTTTGAGTTGTCTTTGGTTTTATTTTGCATCTTCCCTCCTAGGCCGGACTGACTGTTTTGATGGTCGGGCGATTCACTCTAATACGCTATCGAGCTTCAGTGCAAGCCCTTGGACCGACGAACCCGCACCAGGGTTGCAAGCTGGCAAGCCGGCTGTCCTCCAGCGAGCTTAGAAGAGTACTCGCACCTCTCCTCGTTCAGCGATGAGCTTGTCGAGGTGGGCCAGAAGCGCATCTCGGCGGACAAGGATACTCTCGATCTGCTGATTGCTCAGGAGGCCCTTCAAACGTCCCTGCAACTCTTCCCGATCGAGAGCCCGCAACCTCTGCACCAGGTGCCGATCGAATCGATGCGGAGGGCTCTCGAGCTCCTTGTGGCTCGAGAAGCTGAGGTCGTGATCAACCAGCACGGTCCCGCAGGCCGCACCCAGAAGGACCATGCGGTTGCGGTCCCGGTTGCCGATCAGGTTGTCGAAGGTCTCGATGCGGGATCGCTGCTGGCTCCAATCGGGTGCCGGCTGCCCCTCGAGATCTTTGTACGTCTCGCAGCCTTCCACCCACAGCTGGAGCGAGCCCTGATTACCCTTAATGGCTCGCTCGACCGCCGGCGGAACCATGTCCAGACCGAGGATCTTGTCCATTTCGTAGGCAGCGATATAGGCCCGATAGTTGCTCCCTGGGGTCCCGGGTCGGAAGATTGCCCTCAGCTCGACCTCATCCTTGGCGAGGTACACCCGTCTGTCGCCGATAAGACGCATCGTGAGCTCTTCGACCGAGACGACCTGGGCCGACCTGAGGAGGTCCTCGAACTGCGGCTCGAGATCGAGCCAGATCTTTCCCGGGATGGCGCCTGCCACGGCAGAGATCAGAAAGCGAACCGCCTCAGGATCACCTGAATAGTTGGCCCTCACCTTCTTGAAGGCGTCGGCGCTCCCCCGAAAATCACCCGCTGCGCTCCGTGCCAGCCCCAGGCGCACCAAAGCCTCCCAGCGCAGGGCAGCGGGAGCGGTCTCGTCATCGGCGATTGACGAGAAGGCTTCTGAGGCCACTTGGTAGTTGCCCAGGTCGACCTCTAACTTCCCCTGGGTCATCAGCGCCACCAGGCCCTGCCTCTGCTCTGCTGGTGCGCGCTGCTTGGGCGCCTCAGCCGCGCTACCGGTCCCGCCCGGAGCCGTCACTACAAGGGACAGGACGGCGGCCGCGAAGAGAGTCTGGGCTCGACGGCAGCCGAGGAGCCTGTGCGAGAATTTCTTTCTCATGATCTTCGTCTCCTTCCGCATCGTGTAGTTCGTTTCGAACACGACTGGAAGAAGACTAACCCAGGGGCGAGGATAGATTGTCAGTCGCTGGTCAGCCACTGTCAGGCTGGCGCCAGTCGGTATCCTTCGCCTCGTACCGTGTGCAGCCAACGGGGCCTGCGCGGGTTGTCTCCGATCGCGCGGCGAAGAGCCACAATGTGGTTGTCCACCGTGCGCAGTGTGGCCTCGGAATCCATGCCGGAGACTTCCTCCACGAGGTCGATGCGCGGCACCACCTCCCCGCGCCGCTCCGCCAGCACTTTGAGTGTGAGGATGTCGTAGGTAGTCAGATCGATGGGACCGTGGGGCCCGGTGGCGGTAAAGGCGCGGAAGTCGAAGCGCACCTCCCCCAGCACGAGCTCATCGATTCGTTTGGGCTGCTGGGCCGCGGCTCCCGCCAGGCCGCGGCGCAGAAGGGCGCGCACCCTCGCCAGAAGCTCCTGCCGGGCAAAGGGCTTTGATAAGTAATCGTCCGCCCCCAGCTCGAGGCCCACCACCCGGTCGACCACCTCTCCCTTCGCCGTCAACATGAGGATGGGCACCGGGTCACCGCCGGCGCGAAGATCGCGCAAGATGTCAAGCCCCGAGCGTCCCGGCAGTATGATGTCGAGCACCAAGACGTTCGGGCGGAAGTCTCGCACGGCCGACACCGCCTCGTCGCCGCGCTTCACAAGACGCACCTCGAAGCCTTCGTCACGGAAGTTGTCGACGAGACCGCGGGCCAGCGATGGGTCGTCCTCGACCAGTAGCAGCCGCGTCATCCTACGGGGACCCCTTCTCGTCGAGCCCGGTCTGGGCTCCGGGTGGCACCAACGGCAGGACGAGCGTAAACGTACTGCCCTGATTGTCTTCGGTTGCGAGATCGACGCGGCCGCCATGGGCCTGGGCCACCTGCTCGACGAGAGAGAGACCTAGGCCGGTCCCCGCGCTCTCGGTTTCGCCGCGCTCGAATCGTCCGAAGACGCGCCTGCGATCACGCTGTCGGATTCCGGGCCCATCATCCGCCACCGACACCTTCACGGCCTCACCCTCCAGCTCGGCTCTTACCTCGACCCGACCTCCCCTCCTCCCATGCTTGATAGCATTGTCGAGAAGGTTCAGCAAGGCCTGCCGCACCGCCTCCCCGTCCCAGGTGGCCTCGAGCAGCGAGGCCTCCTTGCCAGGGGCGTGCCAGTCGACGGTGACCGCCCGGTGCTCGGCGCGAGCCGCCATGAGTCGCACCACCGAGCTGACTATCTGGCAAGGCTGGACGCGAGCAAACGACGGCACCTCATCCATCCGCGTCACCGCGAGAACCCGCTCCACGAGTGCTTCAAGGCGCTCGCTCTCCTGCGCGACGAGAGCCCCGTACTCTTGTGAGCTGCCCCGGCCGGTCGCCAGGGTTTCACCGAAAAGCCGGATGGCGGCAAGAGGTGTGCGGAGCTCGTGCGTCACGCTGGCGAGGAAAGCCTTCTCGCGCGACACCGCCGCAGCCTCACGACTCAAGGCGCGCAGCGCTGCGGCCAAGCCCAGGACCGACATGAGGACCGCTGCCCAGAGGATTACACGCAGCATCTGAATCGGCCACCGGCCCGGCAGCTCGGGGGACACTGCCAGCTCAAAGCCCTTGACGTCCGGTACAGGAACGATGCGTCGCCTTGGTGCGTCGCCCGACAGCGCCGCATCAACGGCCAGCCCGGCGCGATTCGAGACCCGTGCCTGCTTCAGCAGGACGCTCACCGGAACTTCGTAGCCTATGCCCTCGCCATCGCGTCGCGACCAGCCCTCGACCGTGCCTCGCTCGGTCAGCGTGCGCCGAAAGTCAGGGATGAAGGGCAGGCTCACCGTAGCCGGCGCTGCGCGCAGCCGAGCCTGCAGGGACACAACCCGCGGATCTTCTTCGACCCCCAGAACCCGGGCCAAGTAGGGAAGGTCATCGGGATGGACCGGCAGCCGCCCAGACAGCAGGCGCAGCGCGGCTTCGGCCCTGCTGTCAAAAGTACCCAACGCGGCGGCCGCTACGACTGCTTCAGCTAGACCCTGAGGGGTGGTGTCGGTGGAGTGCTTCACCAGATCTCTGAGCTCGCTGCCGAGGCGCTTGCCGTAGGGCTGTGATGAGCCGCGGCGCGGCGACTTCCGAGAAGAAAGCACCAGTCGGAGCACCGCCACCCCCACCGGGGGTTTTCCCGCCACCACCGCCAGCTCATGCTGAGCCAGCGTGGCGCGTACAGAGAGCGCCGCCAGCCGGGCGGTCTCCTCTGCCTCGGAAAGCGCGGCCGACTCAACGCTCCGGGCCTGATTGACGATGGCGCGATCGGCGATGCCTCCAAAGACCAGGATCACCGGCACCAGGAGTCCGATAAGGAACAGCATCTGCCGATTCATCTTTGTGATTATGCCTTGGCTTGCTCAGTCTATTGTCAGCGGACTGTCACAGGGGCTCACCTTGACATTGAATCTTTTATATGTTCCTACCATAACCCCAGCTAGACACCCAGTTGATCTCCCATTCCTCCTTGGCCAATCTTCTCTAGGATTTTGTAATGGCTAATGGTCTTTCCAACCAACACTTTCCTCCAGCTTGCCAGGGAATTTCTTGATTGAGGACGTGGATGCCCAGGTGAGGGACGCTTGGGAGCAAGTCGGGCGGCTAGGTCTGATCCTGGGGCCTGGCTGTGTCGCCAACTTGAAGGCACCGGAGAAAAACGTCCTCCAACTTCGCAAAAGTGTGGAATCGACGGTAAACCTCTGACCTGAAACTTAAGTTCCTTCCTGAATGATCCAGTGCTGCTGGTGGCGGCACTAGCCCCCCCGGATTATGCAAACCACAGACGTGAGACGAATGAGAATCAGTGCTACGTTTCAGCCGAGGTCGGGAGCTTCTTCAAATTTGACTGTACATCCGTATTTCTTCTCTGATAACTCATCAACTCGGATCACAGTCCCAACCACCTCAAATGGAGTTTCTGAGTCCTGCAGCTGCATGCGAATTCTTACGATTTCAGTAATGTCCGGGCAAATATCCGTCTCGAAATAAGCGCCATAAGCACTAATATTCTTAACGGTGACTTCCCTGTCGAAAGTGACTGTTCCTTCAAGTTGTACCGCAATCCGCTTTGGCGCCCTTCTCTCAGTCTCGTCCATGACCCTGCTTCTCTAATCTTACTCTGGATCTGATCATTTTATCCAGCTGTTTGTGTTCCAGGGATGTTTTAACTTTATCTACCAATCTGGCAGGTGAGTTAGGATTTGGATTCCGATCAGTTTCCTAATGTTATCCTCAGTCGCCTCCTCGGGAATCTTGAAAGTTACGTCCCTCGCCTTGTCACCCTTGTGCCAGAATCCTAGTATCCAAATTCCACCATTGATTCGGATAATCATTCGTACTGACAGTTCATTGGAAAGATTGAGATTCTTAATCGTTTCCTCTGCAAGTCTCTGCAATCGCTTCCGCTCGGTACGATAACTGTGCATTATAAATCGAAAGTCGGACCCCTAAACAGTACACGAGAGGGTTCACTCAACACCAGCAGATTAGAACTGCACCTGAAAGAACAAAGTGAGGCGAGATGCATTTTTCTCTTGCAGAAACTGGCGGAAAAAGAAAAACTCAGTGTGTCTTTTCTAGTTAGGAAGGCAGCAGCAGAATATTTGTCTTCTAACATTAACCCAGGTGGAAATAAACGCCTGAAGCTGCTATCGAGAATGTATTAATATGTGAGGAGTTGGTTCTTGTTTCTATTGGTCGTGGGTCTGTTATGTTGGGTGTGCGGTCAAAGCCACGGCGACGGCCTGGTCGCGCGACGACTGTGGCGGTTTTATCACATATATGGGACGGGTTTGGCGATCTCAGCGTCAGCAGCCTGTGAGAGCGTCAACTGGGATAAGTTATTGGCAAAGGAGTCTATGTGAGCGTACTTCGAAAACAGACAGCCTTTGGCGTCAGTACGTTCGGGCTTCTGGCCGCTTTGTCCCTGCTGCCCATTCCAGCTCTCAAATCTGCTGAAGCAGGGGCGCTCATCACCTATGATGAAGATGGAAACGAGCGCTGGAGAGCCAAATGGAATCTGCAACAAATCACCTTAAGTGGGCAGCCGATGGTGAGTTTTACAGAGACTGGCGAAGGCCGCTATAGTCCCTTTAAGCACCCTGTCCGCTGGAAGCTGGAGTCGCTGTGGAGATATGAGAATCGGTTTTGTCCCCAGAGCTATGAAAAGAAGTTCACCGATTTAGAGGGCAACCTTTTGGTTACCGAGCGATTCAGTCTCGATTGGGATAAAAATATTGCCCAATTTGAACGGATCGACCATGTTGGAAATCACCGTACTGAAGAAGTGTTGAAGGTACCGCTGGACACGCTGACTACGGATGGAATCGCCACAGCTCTGCGGGCGCTTCCTTATGATTCTCCGAGGCCCTTGACAGTCCATCTGCTGACCAACGCACCAGAACTTTACAAGGTCACTTTTAAGATTGAAGGACGTGAGAAGGTCAAAACACCGGCAGGAGATTTCGATTGCTACAAGGTCAAGATGGACATAGACTTGGGCTTTTTAGATCTGTTTAAGGTGCTTGTTCCTGATACCTATTTCTGGTTTACGGTTGCCCCACCCCATTTTTGGGTCCGCTATGAGGGACTGGAAAGCGGACGCGGCAGCCCTAAGGTCGTTAGGGTTTTGACCGATCGACGCGACCGAAACTAAATGACTTATCCTTCGT
>JALLOL010000104.1 GCA_027717875.1 Acidobacteria bacterium AH-259-L09
GCAGCAGCCTTTCTATTTCCCGCTGTACCCAGCTAATCCCGGCCGCGCCACTTACTCCTGTCCTGAAAACCGCTTCAAAGTTAGATTCATCGATTCCTCCCACGGCGACAACTGGCGTATACAGCATCTGCACCGCCTCGCGCAGGGCCGGGGTTCCTAAAGGAGGCCTATCCGATTCCTTGGAGAGAGGATCGAAGATTGGACCCAAGAGGATGTAATCAACTCCCTTGCTCTCAACCATTTCTGCTTCCCGCAGCGTATGGACTGATTTTCCCAATAGAAACTGCTTCGCTGCAAACTGATCTCTGGCCTTCCTGGCATCCCCGACATCTTGACTGGAGGTCAAGTGAGTACCACTAGCCCCTTCTTCGAGGGCCACTTCAAACAAGGAGTTCACTAGGAACAGCTTTCCGGTCTGTCGGGCCAAGCGGACCCCACTTCGAATGAACACGCGGTTCCTTTCAACCGATAGGTCCTTCTCACGCCACTGCAGGATGTGAGCTCGAGTCTGGAACAGTAATTCCAAGTAATCGAACGGATCCAGTTGAGGAAAGGCAAGGCGGTCTGAAATACCATACAGTACCGGGGGCTGGAGGTTACGCTTTTCTAAAATATTGTTGAAAGTGAGCAATTTCCCAAACTCCCAGCATGAGATTTGCCAAGCCCAATCCGGAAACGGCCCCACGGAAGAAATTGTTGAGAAACACGAATCTGAGATAAGGAGAGTACTCCAAAAGGAGATTCTGCTCCCACAGACGCATCCAGGGAAAGATGACTAGAAATATCCCTACTTCAAAGCAGTATAAAATATAGATGACAAACAGGATTTTGTTAATCATGGGGTGGGATTGGGGTGCTGGAGGTGGGTCCAGCTACCTCAGTTCTTTTATCCGGGCCGCCTTACCTTTCCGCTCTCGCAGATAGTAGAGCTTGGCACGCCGCACCCGTCCTCTTCTAATTACCTCGATGCTATCAACCGTCGGCGAATGCAGCGGGAAAGTACGCTCAACCCCATACCCGAAGGAGACCTTGCGCACCCTGAACGTAGAACCTAGTCCCCTTCTCTTGATCGCAATGACTACACCCTCAAACGCCTGAATCCGGAACTTGTCCCCTTCTTTGATTTTCACTTTAACTCGAACAGTATCTCCCGCCTTGAAATTGGGAATTTCCCGGCTCATATATTTCTGCTCAACTTTGTCCACTAGGTTCATTTCGCACCACTAATTCTTTCACTTACATCAGATTTTTGGCTTATCTCTTCTTCCAGCAGATCAGGCCTCCGTTGTCGAGTTCGTCTCAGTGCCTCCCGCCGCCTCCATCCCTGGATTTCCCGATGATCACCGGAGAGAAGCACTTCAGGCACTTTCCACCTTCGAAACTGCGCGGGGCGAGTATAGTGTGGAAAATCAAGCAGGCCTTCCATAAAGGACTCCTCCAAAATGGAAATTCCCTTCCCCACTACACCGGGAACCAAGCGGCAAACTGCATCGATAATGAGAAGCGCTGCGAACTCCCCTCCTGAAAGAACAAAATCACCTACTGAAATTTCCTCATCAGCCAGATAGTCGGCCACACGTTGATCCACTCCTTCGTAGCGCCCGCAAATCAGAATCAAATGAGCCTTTAAAGATAACTCCTTTGCCTTGTTCTGATCAAATCGCTTCCCCTGCGGCGAGAGTAAAATAATGTGTCCGCCGTTCCCAGATTCCCGTTGACAATGCTCCACTGCCCTGAAAATCGGTTCCGGTTTCAATACCATCCCTTCTCCCCCGCCGTAGGGCCGATCGTCTACCGTTCCGCGTTTGTCATCGGCAAATTCTCGCAGATCTATCACTTTGGTCTTTACCAACCCTTTTTTCCCGGCCTGATCGGTCATTCCAAACTCAAAAATGCCACCGAATAGATCGGGAAAGATGGTAACGATGTTGATCAACATAGCAGAAGCAGGAGCCAGGAGTCAGAATCCAGAATCCAGAATCCAGAATTCAGAATCCAGAAGGCTGATCGCTGACCCGCTGACCGCCTGACGAACAACCTAAAGCTCAACAACCGACAACTCAGAACTCAAAACTCAGAACTCCATAACTGAAAACTGACAGCTCAAAAGCTCGTTAGCTGATTGCTAAAATCCGTGTGATCCGTGATCACAAATCGGCGGCCAGTCCCGGAGGAAGGCTAACCTCGATTATTTTCTTTTCAACATCGACTCTAACAATAAACTTCCGCACCAGGGGGACCATAAACTCCTTTCGATTCCGCTTTGTCACCACTAAGTTGCAGCCCGCCGCGCCGGTTTCAAAAATTCCAGTCACGGTACCCAGGAATTCTCCACTTTCGAGGATATTGCATCCAAGCAGATCAGAATGGTAGTAGCTGTCCTCTGGAAGCAGAACGCGCTGGTCTTCTGGAATCTGAACGTCACCGCCAATGAGCTCCTGAATCTCTTCAGGGCGATCACGCCCACGGAACTTCAGGATGACTCGGCCTTTATGGAACCAGTGTTTTTCGAGCTCTTCCCAGTACTCCTTGCCGGAATTGGAAATATGAACCTTACGGAGAAGGGAAAAACGTTCGGGGAAATCAGTTAAAAGTTCTGCTGCAACTTCGCCCCGAACTCCGCGTTTTTTGACGATTCGGGCGATGCTGACAAAACGATCCAACTATTCTAGAATCTCCAAGACAAACCGCTTGCGCAGCTTCATCCCTGAAGCGCCTAGAAGGGTTCGGATAGCGCGGGCCGTACGACCCTGTTTCCCGATTACTTTCCCGAGATCCGACTGAGCCACTCTCAACTCAAGCACCGTTGTTTGTTCACCTGCTACTTCAGATACACTGACTTCATCAGGATTGTCCACCAAAGCTTTCGCGATCATTTCGATTAGCTCTTTCATATCTCCTCCTGTGACATTGAACTTGGATATCAGAACATCCAAACCACCTCGAGCACGTCTCGTGCCTCGGGCTCGGCAGAGTCACCCGAAGACCAGCAATAAACGAGACGCGTAAACACCTGATCTCCTTGCGTTATGTCGACTGCCTAACTTTATTGATTAAGGCTCTTACAGTCTGCGACGGCTGTGCACCTCGTTTCACCCAATAGTCGATGCGGTCCAGATCCAAATTCAATCGGACGGGTTTCAGAGCGGGGTTGTAATAACCAACTATCTCGACAAATCGCCCATCTCTGGCACGACTCCTTTCCGCGACCACAACCCGATAATGAGGATCTTTCTTGGCTCCGTGGCGACTTAAACGAATTCTCAACAACGATCAATCTCCATGCGACCAAACATTGTATCAGAGAGCTGCTAAATCGGAAAGTTCAATTTAGGTAACCCTTTGGCACGAAAGCCTTTAGTGATCTGCTTCATCATCTTCTTTGTTTGAACATATTGCTTCAGTAGACGTTTCACCTCGGAAACGGGCCTTCCGCTGCCGCTCGCAATTCTCTTACGCCGGGAGGCATTGATGATCTTGTAATTGGTCCTCTCCCTCCAAGTCATGGAATTGATAATTGCCTCCAGATGAGCCAATTGCTTCTCACCAACTTTAATTTTTCCCAATCCCTTTAGGAAACCAACTTGGGGAAGCATCCCCAACACTTGTTCCAAGGGACCTAGCCGGCGTATCTGCCGAACCTGATTTCGAAAGTCTTCCAGGGTGAACTCATCGCGCTGCAACTTTTGAAGCATCTCCTCGGCTTTGTCCTCATCCACCACTTCTTCAGCTTTCTCAATCAGGCTGAGCACATCACCCATCCCCAGTATGCGGTTAGCCATACGATCCGGATGAAAGAGTTCTAGCGCATCATATTTCTCTCCAACACCGATAAACTTGATTGGCTTCCCCGTTACCCTCTGAATTGAAAGTGCGGCTCCACCCCGTGCATCGCCGTCCATCTTAGTTAGGATCACCCCGGAGAGATCCAAGCGCTGGTTGAACTCTTGTGCGGAATTCACTGCATCCTGGCCCGTCATGGCATCTGCCACCATCAGGATTTCCGTGGCCTTCACCTCTTCTCGAATTCTCTCCAGCTCTGTCATCAGTTCTTCATCAATATGCAGCCGTCCAGCCGTGTCAAGCAGCAGCACGTCGAAACCCATGTTACGCGCGTGCCGCAAGGCCATCTTCGCCAGTTCTACAGGGTCATCACCTTTCTCCACATAAACCGGAATATCAATATCCCGTGCGATGACCGAGAGCTGTTCAATGGCCGCAGGACGGTAGACGTCCGTCGAGACCACTAAGGGTTGGTGTCCCCTCTGACTCAACCACAGAGCCAGCTTTCCGGTCGTTGTCGTTTTTCCACTCCCCTGCAGACCAACCATTAAGATTACACTGGGTGGAACCTTGGAAAACCCCAGACCCACTGTCTGGCGCCCGAAGAGTTCTATTAGTTCATCGCGAACGATTTTCACCACCTGTTGGCCCGGCGTCAGGCTGCGAAGTACCTCTTGGCCCAGAGCCTTCTCCTTGACTCGGGATACGAACTCTTTGACCACTTTGAAGTGAACATCTGCTTCCAGGAGCGCAATTCGGATTTCTCGCATTGACTCCTCGACGTGGCGTTCAGAGATGCGCCCCTCACCTTTCAGGTCTCGGAGAATTTTCTGTAATTTTGTTGATAAGTTCCCTAACATTTCCTTGGAAAAGACTTAAAATTAAGTACTCTGGTTATCCAGTTAAGTGAGAAAACACGTATTTGGTCATGTTGTCTGGGTCGAGTCATCACCATGCCAAGTAGGGGCGAGCCGGTGGCTCGCCCGAACTGTTGTGGCTGCATGTGCGGCTCGGGGGGCGCCCCCGAGCCGCACATGCAGCCACAACAGTTCGGGCGAGCCACCGGCTCGCCCCTACCTGTCTCGACTCCAAACAGCTTGCAGAACTTTTCTGAGTTAACTGGATAACCAGATTAAACATTTTACCGGCCAAGATTTGACGGTGTCAAAGAATGGGACAGTTTTCCTTCCATCGACGACCACACTTCCTTAAAAGACTGAAAGAGGAAGACTTCGAGGTCCTGATCGTGGGAGGAGGAGTCAACGGGGTAGGGGTTTTCCGGGATCTTTGCTTGCGTAGCTCTCCATCTAATCGGCGGCGTTTTGCCTTAATAGAGAAAGACCATTTTGCAACTTCAGCCAGCAGCAAGAATTCTCAGCTCATTCACGGAGGTCTGCGCTACCTCAAGTACCTCGACTTGTCCCTGGTGCGTGAAGCCCTCCACGAAAGAGCCAGATTGCTTCGCATCGCCCCACACGCCGTATGGACCCAGTCTTTTCTACTGCCCGTTTATCAGCTGGGAAAGCGGTGGTATTACCAGATGGGTGTGACACTCTATGAGTGGCTATCTGGGTCAGAAAAGCTTGGAAAATGCGCCTGGTTGAATGCTCAAAAGGCCCTTGAGCAAGAGCCTAACTTGAACCCAAACGGTTTGCGTGGAGCGATGCTTTTCTGGGATGGCCGCATGCATGCTTCCCGCTTGATCCTGGATCAGCTGCGAGAAACGGTCGAATGGGGTGCTTTGGCAGTGAACTTTGTCGAGGCCAGGGAGACGATTCAGCAATCTGGTCAGGTAAGCGGTATGCGCGCCCGCGACCAACTGACCGGCGAGGAGTTCCCGATTCGGGCACGCGTGATCGTCAATACGGTGGGACCATGGGAAAGGACGACCCCTATCAGGCTGGTACGTGGATCTCATTTGGTGTTTCCTCAGCTGACAAAGGGTTCCCACGCCTTGGCTTTCTTTGAGGAACAGGGCCGAATTCTGTTCGTCATTCCTTACGGGCCCGAAAGACGATTCTCTCTAGTTGGGACCACTGAAATGGCACAGGACAACCCTGAACCGGTCCAAATGGATGCCGGGGAACGGCACTACCTTTGCAAGCATCTGAGAGAAATTCTTCCTACCAGTAACTCAAGGGAGCCACGAGGCCATTACAGCGCCTTGCGTCCATTGATACCCGGCACGCCGACTCGTTCACTGTCCGCTATTTCTCGCGGCCATCGGATCTGGAAGTCCGCACCCAACGTATATCACCTCGGCGGCGGAAAATGGACAACCTTCCGTCTCATGGCTGAAGAACTGGTCGATTTTCTAGCCCGAGAACACTATCCTCACCTTGGATCGTGTAAAACTAGCAAGGAACCGATCGACGGCAACACAGAGGAAGCTCTAAAGGAGCTTCGGAAAAGGGCCCGAGAGCTATGCCAAGAATATAAAGTTTCTCTGAAAACGGTGAATTTACTCCTGGACAACTACGGCAGGCGCACCCTGGAAGTTCTCTCACTCTGTCGAGAAGCAGAGTGGAGAAGACCGCTGGTTCCGAACCAATACACTGAAGATCTTCCCTATATCTATGCTCAAATGCGCTGGGCCGTGGAGAACGAAATGACTGGTCGACTGAAGGATTTTTTGAGGATATCCACTCCTCTGGAGTACCTCCACCGGTTCCCTCCTGAGACTCGGAAGGAACTGCAGAAATACTTTGAATTAGAATGAAAGACGTGATCGTCGGAACAGCAGGCCACATCGACCATGGGAAGACCACTCTGTTGAAAGCCCTGACCGGTATCGACACTGACCGGCTCGAAGAGGAAAAGCGTCGCGGCATCAGCATTGACATCGGTTTTGCTCATAAGGATCTGGGACCCTATCGTGTGGGCTTTATCGACGTTCCAGGGCATGAAAAGTTCGTCAAAAACATGCTGGCAGGGATCGGAGGGATCCACCTAGTGCTCCTGGTAGTTGCCGCCGACGAATCGATTATGCCCCAAACTGTGGAGCATTTTCAGATCTGTAAGCTGCTCGAAATTCCACGAGGCATCATCGTTATCACGAAAAAAAACCTGGTCGAAGAAGAACTTCTGTCTCTGGTTGAAGTAGAGGTTCGTGAGCTTGTTCAGGGAACCCGGCTGGAGAGAGCTCCAATTGTGGCCGTGGATAGTGTTTCAGGTGAAGGCGTAGAACTTCTCAGCGAAACTCTGCTGGAGGAAATTAGAAAATCCGAGGAAGAAACCGTTTCGCTACAAAGTTCACGTCAGGTATTTCGTCTCCCGATTGACCGGGTTTTTACAATTCGGGGATTCGGAACGGTTATCACTGGAACCCCCTATGCCGGTTCTTTAAAGAAGGGGAACGCACTAACCGTCCATCCCAGCGGCAAAGCGGGAAAGGTACGAGGGATCGAGATTTTTAAGCAGACGACCGACTTGGCCGTCGCCGGCCAAAGGACGGCATTGAACCTGAGCGGGCTGGAAAAGGAAGATCTGGAAAGAGGAATGGTGATCTCGGCAGCCAACACCTTTACGCCGTCCTACATGGTTGACGCAATCGTGCACTTACTGGCGACTGCGGCCCGTTGCCTGAAACACCGCGGTGTCATACGATTTCACCACGGAAGCGCGGAACTGATTGGTCGGATCTACCTCCTTGAAGGTGATCAACTTCGCCCCGGCAAGTCAATGCTGGCGCAGCTGCGACTGCAGAGCCCGGCAGTGTACTGTCCGAAAGATCACTTCATACTGCGCCGTTACTCCCCAATTACAACCATCGGGGGCGGTGTGATTCTCGACGGCATTCCCGAAAAACACCTGAAGAAAGACTTGGCCCGTCTCCTTCCCGAGTTAAGAAAGCTGCAGTCAATGTGGGAACTGCAGGACTCTCAAATTGATAGTGCCTTGGTGGAGTATTTTGTCAAATTGCACGGTTACGCGGGCATTAGCCTGCCCGACTTGGTCTCACGCACCGGTTTTCTGAAAGAGTATTTAATAGACCTTTTGAATCGGCTTGATTCCACGGTCTTGGTTTCCCAAGAACCAATACTAGCGGTTTCCAAACCGGGCCTCGAAGACTTAAAAGCGCATATCCTCGACTTCCTGGCCGATTTTCACTCAAACAAGCCCTTGGCTCCAGGTGTCCCTCGAGAGGAGCTGAAGGAGAGGTTTTTGGCGAGAAGCAGTAACTCTTATTTTCAATTTGTTCTGGACCTGTTGAAAGATGAAAAACAGATTCAAACTAGTGCAAGTACCCTCTCACTGTATGGGCGACAAGTAGAATTGAGCCCAAAGCAGGAGAAGGTGAGAGAAGAGATTCTGAAACTGATCAAGGAGAAAGCATTTCAGCCACCCGGGTTGGACGAACTCGTACAAAAACTTCCCCATGATCCTGATGACGTCCGCGATGTCTACTATTTTCTTTTGCAGCGCGGAGAGCTGATCCGGGTGAGCGAAGACATTGTCCTTTGGTACGACCAAATCACCTTTCTGAAAACGCAATTGAGACGGTCTTTTCCCAGTGGTCAAACCTTCACGGTGCCGGAATTCAAGAACTTGTTCAAGATCAGCCGTAAGTATGCAATTCCCTTCCTGGAGTTCCTGGACCGCGAGCGAGTCACGCGGCGCATAGGCGACA
>JALLOL010000105.1 GCA_027717875.1 Acidobacteria bacterium AH-259-L09
GAGAACGGTTCGGGCGAGGCACCGGCCCGGCCCCTACGGACTCCCCTACCGTGGGGCTGTAGCTCAGTTGGAAGAGTACCTGAATGGCATTCAGGGGGTCACGGGTTCGAGTCCCGTCAGCTCCACCAATGTTTTCAATGGTTTAGCCACCCTGCCCTTCACTACTCACCACTACTGTGTGTGAATCCGTGTGTGAATTTTTGCTGGCTTCCTCGAACACCGCCATGGCTTGGCGCTCGGACTCCCCAATACTTTGCAGGTACTTTTCAGTGGTCCGCCGGCTTTCATGGCCCAAGATTCGCTGAATACTGCCAATCGGAACTCCCTTGTTGTCCATCACTGATGCGCCTGAGTGACGGAGTGCATGAAAATTGAAATACTTGACTTCAGCCTTCTTGCATAATCCCTGCATCAGCCTCTTCCGTCTTCCATAAGGCCCCTGACATTGTTCTCCTGTCTTCCTGCTGGTGTAGCTGTGCCAGAAAACCCAGGGCATCCGCTTGTCTCTCTGGGCGTACCTCCGTGAGAGAATCTTGTGCAGGTGCTCGGTCATCGGTATCTTTCTTGGAGTCAGGTGACTACCCCTTTTCTTGCGGGTATAAAGAATCAGGGACTGTTCTTTCAGGTTCACATCATCCCAGGTGAGTCGGTTGACTTCGCTGACTCTCGCTATGGTTTCTCGTATAGCCCAGAGGTAGTCTTGGGTGTCTAGGTCTGCCGCAGCAATCACCTTAAATATGTCCTCCAGCGGTGGAAGGTATCTGACTTTCTTCTCAACCGGCAGAAGTTCGATACCCTCAGTTGGATTTGCGTTGACCCGGTTATGCTTCTTGCCGAAGTTGAACAGGGAGCGAAGGCTCACCAAGTCCCTGTTGGCGGTACAGGCGGAGACTCTGCTTCTCTTCAGGATGAATGACTGAATCATCTCTCGTGTGATTTCGCTGCATGTGAGGTGGCTCCACAACCGGACCCAAGGTTTGCATCTGTAACGGTAATCGTCGTAGTGTGCCTTAGAGCGGTAGGCTTTCATGTGGTCAAGTCTTCTGTTGACTAACTCCAAGAAGCCCATGTCGGTTGGGGTCTGAGTTTCCTTCTGTGGCTTTAGCACCTCCTTTCTTCTTTCTGCTTCGGCCTGCTTGGCCATTGTTTTGGTTTTGAATCCGGCCTGAGTGTACCTTTCGCCCTTCAGGGTGAAGTCGTACCTCCAGCCCTTTCCCTTTATTAAATAAACGCTCATAAAGGTCCTCCTTGTTGGGAAAAAATAGAGAACCCCTGAGCTTCACAGCGCCCAGTAACTGCCAGTTTTTGTAAACCCAACTAAGGCTTTTGTGCAGAAACTGAGCAACCTCCTCAGGGGTCATTATGTTGAATTGGACCTCGGTGTCAATCACCTTTGATTCTTACCTTTGCCTCTAACCAACCTGACAACTTCCGTCCAACGCTTTGAAAGCGAGTTGAGCAACGACTTCGCTGTCGATTCCTTATCAACAGATTGCGACCAAATCTCATCGTCCCTGACTGACGTGATCGCCGATTCGATCAGGTCTACGAGGACTGCCGGCTCCAAGGCATCGAGTTCCCAACTGTTATGTCCAAACTCAGCGATATAGGCCGCCGCTCGAGAATCCGTGACTTTGGCAGGATTCGGTGGCGGACTGAACTCATCGATTTGGTCCCAATTGAGTGCCAGTCTCTTGACTTCCATACCGCCCATGAACAACTCAAGGCGGTCAGTGATGTCCCGGGTCATGTCTTTCCCCGAGGGGTCATGATCACCTAAGTGGAAGATAATCGGTATCTGATCGTCTTGCAGGCCCCATTCCTCCAGCCGCATGGCGGCGGACCACATCTCTGATTGAGAAGTGTAGCCCCGGCACGAGAAGTAAGGCACATCAAGCTCTTCACAAATGCCGGCGATTACTCCAACGAGTGCGTCCTTCTCAATCCAGACTTCAGGTCGGTATGGCTGATCCTTCCACTTGTCGATTGCGTAGCTTTCGGCGCACGCCTGGACAATCGAAGCCGGAGAAGACCAATGTGGATTGACCTGGAGGTTACGAGTACGGTCTGTGATGTAGTCCCAATCAATGAGTCCAGTAAGCCTGGCGCCGTTGATGATCGAGCCTAAGCGTTTGTAATCGCGTTGGGTGTTCGGGATGATGGCACGAGCTACGAACTGGTAGTAAAGTTGCCGGAGAGTGAGAACGAATCCTTGTGCAGCGTACTCCTCGATGATCTCATTGGCAGCGTGGATGATCGCCAGCGATTGAGCTGAGAGGTTCTTATCGATGTAGGAAATCTTAGGCATTCTTTTGACCTGTGGTCTCAATCCCGCTCTTCCACCCTCAAATTCTTCCCAGTTACTCTCCAACGGGTCCGAGAGCGCCCCGCTGAGTGTTTGTTGGGAACGTCTGTCGGAAATAAATCCGATTGCCTGAAACCCCTATGTGGTTTGGCCTTCAGGGGCTGGGATTTCCGACGCCCAGTGTTTTTGCGGGTGTCAGAAACACCCCGGTCTGAAACACCCACGGATACGGGCTTTTCGCCATTAGGGATTATTTTCCGACACATCGTTTTAGACTACTGGTAGTAGCACCTTGGGTTTTCCTTTTTGATCGGCCATCTGCAGGATCTGCCAGTGTCGCCCATCGCGGTTGTCTATCAGCTCCCTGGCCTGCCTCACCGTAAAGCCGCGCTCTCGAAGGAGCGGCACTGCATCCTTTTCCTTTCGTAGAAGTTTGCGTGCATCGGCTGCCCGCTTGATCTTCTCCGCCAGTTCTTGAACTGCTTCCTCGATGCGCTCTTCTTCTTTCTCTCGAGCCTGCTCCTTAGCTGTCTGACCTTCCTGGACAACTTTGTCGGTCACATCTTCGAGTCTCCACTGATCACCGGACAGGTCAATTTCCCAAATAAAAGGATCAGGTTCCTCTCCCACACGAAACTTGGTCGGCACGAAGGCCAAGTGATACCTGTCTCTTCCTTTTCGACGGGAAGCACGTTCAGCCCACTTGTCCGCACCAGCGGGCGGTAGTTCCGACCACCAATCCTTTGTGCTTGTTGGTCTAAGGTCGGTGGCGTCGCGGACCTCGAAAACGATGTCGGCCCGGTCCTCGATCACTCCACTGCCACGACTGTGTTTGCCACTCTTGACGGTGTTTCCCAGGACAAACATTGAGGGACCACCAGCTCGGTGTGCGATGTCCAGTATCGGCGCGATTGCCTTGGACGGCTTTGCCGAATCCTTTTCACCTATACCCTCAGTCGTGGCGTCCAGGGCATCGATGATCACAATGTCGTAGTCAAAAAAAGGAAAGGTCTGCCAGGCGGCTCTATCAGTTAAAGGCGGCACTTGGTCTCGGGTCAAGACTTTAAACGTGGGGGTGTTCTCTGCGCCCCACTCTCGCAATCGCCTTTGTATCTCTCTGTGGCCGTTGTCACGATCCAACAAAAGAACGCGTTTTCCATTGCGCGCCTGGCGGACGCCGATACCATGAGCTACCAAAGTCTTGCCTATCCCCCTGGGGCTAAACATTTCAGTGATGAAGCCCGGGGCTAGTACGTTTTCCTCGTACCACTCCTGCGCTTCCTCTTCGATGGTTAGGAACTCCGGGGCAGGACAGGCCAAGGTCCAAGGATTTTCTTGAGGTCGTTCTCCTTGATTTCCCTGTTGTGGCGGATACCGCCCTGCGCTCTCGCTTATTCTTCGCAGCTCATCCTCGCCCAAGGGTTGTTCGCAACGCCCGTTTTCAACTTGAAGTGCGGCAAAGATGGCTTCTGGACTGAATCCCCGGTGTCTCATGGAAAGCGCCAGAGAGAACAGAGTTTTATTTCGTTGACCAACGGGTATTTTGTCTGGCAGCGATAACGGTTTAGATTTGGGTTTTTCAACAACGAGATCGAGAAGCCAAAGGGGTAATGCAGCAGGCTTTTGTTTCGCGTCCACCCAGCGATATGGTCTCTCAGTTTTGGACGGAGGAACCAGAATATAAGCGCCGTCGGCTTTAACCTCCACACCCTTGTAGCCATCCAAATCCCTGCTCTTGACGGTCTTCTTCTGTGGATGCTGAAACAAGAAATGCTGCCCCCCTCCTCCAGTGTGCTGACTCTTCGTGGTAGGAAGCCTCCCGTTTTGCTCCTGAAGTTTATAAAACGATTCATTGCCGCCATTTCTGGGGTCCACGTCCAAGGCAACTAACCCTGTTTGCGATCCTGTCGGTATCCCGATATTGGCATCGGGCCACCTTTTCCACCATTTCTTGATGGTCTCGGGGTTAGTGGTGGCGTCCTTAAACCCATTGCGAGTTCTAGGATGTTTACCTTTACTCCTCCTACAATTCGGGTTGCTGCACGAACATCTGCCGTCGCGTACGGAGTGGACCGGAAAGACGTTTAACCCCTTGGCTGCATAGGCTAACGCTGCCTCCATCTTTGCGTTTTCGCTGTTAGCCATCTAGGACCCCCTTGAGCTTCTTCACACCTTCAAATAGCTCGTCGATCAGATCAACGCTGAGAGTGATCCCCTTCCTCGTCGGTCGCCACTGGCCATCCTCGTCCTCGTAAAAGACCCGAATGTCGACCAGTTGGTGGCCTTTGAAATGAGTTAGGGAACATCGGACGATCTCCAGGCCGTTCTTCTCAAATTCGTGAAGCGTTTTCGACTGTTGGGTCCCGGTAGTAATGTTCTCTTGCATAATGTTTTTCCTTTCAAAGCTCACTGTCTGACAGCTGGGTTCCTTTTCCCGACATCTTGACGACGAGTGGTTTCTGGTTGCCTCGTAGTCGTGGCTTTTTCGCCTTTGGCGGGTCGTTCAGTGATCAGGGGCTTTTCCATTTCTTGATCCTCCTGTATCATTCTTCTGTGCGCCATCTTTCGGAGGCGCCTGCCTAAGCCAGAGTAGGCTGTAGCATTCTTCCCAGGATAAGGTAGAGTCCAACAGTTTGAGCGTGACAGAAATCGTGACAATACTGTGGAGGAAACCAACTGCAGTAACGTTAGAAGCTGGTCGGCTTGTGGGTGATTTCACGGCCGGTGAAACCTACCGTTTGAAGACTAGGCTAGCAGAGAATGCTTTTGACCAGTTTGTAGAATGTCGCGATCAAAGAGCCGCAGTGCGATTCACAAAGCAGTGGGGTTTTTTGTTTGAACGTAGGATAGTAGCCCCAAATTTGCCAGGCGAAGAAGGTGTTTGGGTCGAGAGCGGGCCATTTGACCCGACCCGTAATCCCCCATTGGATTATTTCCGTCTCAGTGACTTTTTTCTTTGGAAAGAACATTTACTGGCCCTCTCCCAGATTGCAGAGGGACTGCGAGATGGAACAAAGTTAGGCAGAGCGATTTCTCACTGGAAAAACCTTCCAATCGAATGTAAATATTTTTATCTGTATATTAGGTCACACGATTCACTTAAAAGGTTAGCACCTGCTGTGGAGTCGTCGTGGCCTGTCTCTCCTAGGGGCTACGCTTCATCTGTCTTGGCATGGGGATTTTGGGCGTTCAGCAGCGGCTATGAGGCCAGACGCCTCAATCAGAGCTGGGATGTCGCCAATGTTCCTCGAATCCATACCCTGAAGGATTTGCACCTATGGAGATTGAGGAAGCAAAAAGATTTTATCCAGTACGGTATCTGCGAAAGCTGTGGTGACGGATTCATCTTGAGGAGGCGGAGCCAAAGATTTTGCCAGGACTACTGCGCGTCCAAAATTCGGCAGCGTAAGCATCGCGCCAAGAAAGGCAGTTCCTAGAGTACGCTCCAAGATTTCCTCGAAGATCGCGGTCCACTCCTTCATCGCCAGCCTCGATTGGGTTTGAGATGTTAACGCAAGGTCAAAAAGATGAAAAAAGATTTCTTTCCCAGCCTGAAAGACCTCCGGCCCTTCGCGGTCAAGAGCATGGTCGAGGCCACAAACCAGAAGCTCCTATGCGCCATGTGGTCCCTACCCCAACAGGGACAGTTTCTACATAGAAAAAAAGGCGTCAGCATGGTAGCTGTGGACAAGTTGTATCAAAGCCAAATCTAGTTGGTCGCCCCATATGCCTCGGCGGCGAGCATCGTCCAACTGGGTCCAGAAATCTCGTTGACTCGTGTAGTCTCGAAAATGATCTCGAAGGGGATCGCTTTCAAGGATGCGAGAATAGGCAAAAGAAGCAAGTCGCTCCATTTGACGAGTACGCTGCAGAGCGACATGCTCCCTGTCCTCTCCGGGATAAGCTTGCAATGATTGGTCCCAGTCATTGAGATGCTCGGCATCACTTCGCATATCGAACGCTTCACCCAGTATCCTCCTAGATTCGTCACCTGGCTTGGCGAACGTCTGGCAACGGTGAATAAACTGCCTCCTGGTACTGCCAACATCAGGCAGGATTAGGGCTTCCAGGGATCTGATAAACTGGTGAATCCGTTCGTGACCGGTTTCCTGTTCTAGGCCATTCATCAGGACATTGAGACCTCTGATCGCACGATCGTACCCTTCAGCACTCGACTCCATTTCCACCAGAGACGTTCTAAATCGAGTCGCTTGTTCCAAACGATCCAAACTCAGCGAGTACCGTGTGTATCCCCTGGTCTGGCGAAATTGCCCAAGCTCGAACATCTGACGAACAATGGGTTCCCCGTTTACCACCGATCCCTTCAGAAGATGGGCTGCGTCGTATTCCAAAACTCCCGAAAGTTGCAACAGATAGAACGTCTGTGACAAATGTTTTCCCAGCTCCTCATGCTCGTGATCTAAAATCTCCGGATTTTCGCTTGGCTTGCTTCGGACCAGAACGAGATTGGATTGATTTAGGTTTTCCGTGCGAAGGGAACCGATCCATTTTGTCCAGTGAGACTGCACATCAAGAGGCATCGCCGAGAGCACCAAAGTTCCGTCAGAGATCTGCGTGCTCTGCTCCTCAGCCCGATCACAATACACATTCTTGACTGCCAGAAGGGCAAACTTATGTCCATCTTCGAACGTAAACGGCATGGCACATCGCAGATTAATCGATAGGCCACATCCTGTTCAATGTCCCGGTGTCTACACGACTCTGCACCTTGTTGCGTTCCTGCTTGCTCACACAAATGCGAATTGTCGTGAGTTGATTGCAGTCGTTTGTTTCTACACAGAAACTGAAGGGAGTCCGTATTCGAGAAACTATGGGTGCAGTTGTGTCTGGGCTATTCGTCGAATTGACGCGCGGATAATGGCAAGTCACGCGATTGCGTTCCTGGGTGATCTACGTGAGGATTCTGGTCGCCTTCAGCTGGCCATGGCCTCACGGACGGAATCCTTCGGGGCTGGGACATATCTTCAAGGAGTATGTTGATGAGGGTATCAGTGGGAGTAAGGACAGCAGGCCTGCTCTCAATGAGCTGATGAATGATGCCAAGAAGAGACGGTTTGATGTGGTGCTGGTGTGGAGGTTTGACAGGTTTGCCAGGAGTACAAAGCACCTCATTCTGGCCCTGGAGGAGTTCAGGAATCTGGGCATTGACTTTGTGAGCTACCAGGAGAACATCGACACTTCCAGCCCGCTGGGAAGCGCCATCTTCACCATCATAAGCGCGGTGGCGCAGCCGGAGCGCGACATCATCGCGGAGCGGGTGAAGGCAGGGTTGAGGAGGGCCAAGGAGAATGGGAAGCAACTGGGAAGGCCAAAATCACCTATTGATCCAGGACGAGTGCGTCGTCTTCGGTCTCAAGGTTTAACCCACCGTGCCATAGCCAGTCGCCTCGGTGTTTCACATACCACCGTAGGACAGGTTCTCAAGGGATCCTGGTAGGGCTCCATGATCTTCAGCTGCCTTCATAGATCAGAACTGCTATCCAGGGAAGTGTGTGGGTCAATAGATGAAAGTGAACTGGTTTGTGAGTGTGTAGGGAGATCTCGGAATGCTTAAACGGCTCAACAAGCAACACTTCGTAGTACAGATAATCGGGTAGCTGCCGGTTGTCGAGGTAAAAGACTCTGTCAATCTCCTCGTCGTTAAATTCCGCTAGTTCCCAGCCGTCAAGGGTATCATCGGTAATCGAAGTCGTTGCGTTCTGTACCAGCACTGCACCCGAAATAGAATCTAAAGGGGGACCCTTCTCCAAATCAGTTGGTTGTCCACCACTGCCTATTTTCCAGTGCCGTTTCCCATCCTGATGGTAGGTAGTGTGGCTTCCACCGGGCATTCCTAAAGCGATGTAAAAACCAGAGGGTCGGCGATTGATCCAAAGATACTTCCTTCTCAAGTCCCCATTAGTGATTACCCAGCATATTTGATAGGTGTCTACGGCCTCATAGGATGTTTCAGTAGGACGGTTAGTACCTACTTCTACTAATA
Source organism: Acidobacteria bacterium AH-259-L09 (assembly GCA_027717875.1). Next base: position 8,310 of record JALLOL010000105.1, read on the forward strand.
TTTTTGCGTTGCTGGGGATCGGTGCTTTGGGCATGCCCAACCTTTCCGCATACTATACTTCCAAGCACCTTGGAAGAAAAACCCTACTA
>JALLOL010000106.1 GCA_027717875.1 Acidobacteria bacterium AH-259-L09
TTTTCAGCCCTGTGATAGTCACCATTTGAGGGGGAGTAGGTAGGAGGTCAACCCAAGTTCTGAAAATTGATAACAGCGAAGTAGACGAAGAAGATGGCGAGGTAGGGCTGCTGCAAAGAGTAGGCCAGCAAGGCCATTACACCAGCCGTAACCACCGATACGATTGCCGCAATTGTGGCTCCCCTGTGCGGAGCAAGGCGCTGAAAGCCATGAAAGGCAATTTGTCCTCCATCCAGGGGGAAGATGGGCAGCAGATTGAGTAGGCCCCAAGCGATGTTGATCCAGAGGAAATGCGCGTACAGTTGCCTGAAGAACGGCGTGTTTGGAAATCCAGCTAGTGAATCGAAAGTGATCAGGACTGCTGCAAATAAGAATCCTGCACCTGGCCCACAAAAGAGCACCACAATTCTGTGCCAGGCTGGATCCGTAGATCGGGGATGGTATATCGCGAGTCCCCCAAAGCCATAGAGCACGATCCGTGGGGAGTGGCCAAATTGCCTGGCACTCTGAGCGTGTCCCATCTCATGGACGAGAATGGAGACGAAGACAGCTCCTACCCAGGAGGCAATCGCCACTGCATCTCCGAGGCCCCATCCCAGGAACACCACGATCGGCCAAAAGAACGGGTGGACTCGCACGGGAATGCCCCACAGGTGGAATCTTATGTCTGCTCGGGAGACGCTTGGCTCCATTAACACGTGGGGTATTCTCTACGACTCAGGTAAAAGACGAAACTGATGCCGATGTTCTTACCCCCTAAAACCCCCACTACGCTGACTACATCCCTCTCAAAGCCAATAGACCTGGAGGTTTCGCTGTAGTCACCTCTTTGGCTGTGTGGTGGGTAGAATGGATCCAACTACTCTTCCAAACAGAGCAAAAGACGAAAGCGAAGAAAGCTACCGTGACCACAAAAAAGATGACAATGTGCTTTAACCTTGCCTTTATTCCTCCCACGTTTGGTTTTCGGAGCGTGTCTGTCTGCGTCATCTGTCGCCTTCTCTCTAAAACTTTTCAGTCCCCCTGAGGAGCGACTCGGGCCGCACTCTGGGTTGGTAGTGCATCCATCGTCAAGGGCCGGGCTCTAATTGGCCTGCCAACACAGACCTGCTTCTTCACAACACCCCACCGAATGAACTGTCAGGTCGGAAAAGACTTCTGTCCCCTATTCGATCAGTTCTCGACGATTCCGGCGTGGCCTCTCTATCGTTCCTTTGCCCGGCTACTTCGTCATTGCGGCAAGAGACTGCTGCGCCGTCAGGACTTGCTCCAGGCGTGATAGCCGCTCTGTGAGTTCTTGAACCTGCCGGTGCTGTTTCTGGAATTCGTTCAGCAGCATTCCGCTCAATTGTTGATACAAGACTGTCTTGATTCTTCCCTGGTCGTCGTACACCACCAGTTCGGGATACACCTCGGCGACCTCCTCGGCAATCACAGCCCGTACTGCAGCCGACCATCACCAGCGTCGTACTCCTTTTTGTAGCGAAAGGTGACGGGTCGCAGCCGCATCAGGTTGGTGGTTGCTTCGCCCATGTCGTGAATGTCCTCCTTGAACCGCTTGGAGGAGACGAGGGGAAACGGGGTACCAGCGATGAAGGCAAAAAGGTGGTCTGCTGCGTTGCCAATCCTGATGGTGTTGGATTCCCCTGCCACACCGTCGTGGCCGATATAGATGTTGTTGTCTCCAATGGTTGCGTTAATTCCTGCGTCGTTCCCAATCGCGATGTTGTCGTTGCCGGTGGTGTTGAGGAAGAGTGCACTATGCCCCACGGCGGTGTTCTGTCCGCCGGTGGTGTTGCTGAAGAGCGCACCGACACCACTCGCTGTGTTGAAACTGCCGGTGGTGTTGTTTTGGAGCGCACCGACCCCAGTTGCAGTGTTTCGCCTGCCGGTGGTGTTGAGGAAGAGCGCAGCGGACCCACTCGCTGTGTTGAAATCTGCAGTGGTGTTGGATGCGAGCGCAGAGCGCCCAGTTGCAGTGTTTTCCCACCCGGTGGTGTTGCTGCCGAGCGCCTGGAACCCACTCGCTGTGTTGAAACTGCCGGTGGTGTTGAGGAGGAGCGCATGGAGCCCAATGGCGGTGTTCTGTGCGCCGGTGGTGTTTTTTTGGAGCGCACCGACACCACTCGCTGTGTTGTTATTGCCGGTGGTGTTGCTGGAGAGCGCATTGGCACCACTCGCTGTGTTGTGTCCGCCGGTGGTGTTGCTGATGAGCGCCTGTGCCCCACTCGCTGTGTTGACACTGCCGGTGGTGTTGCTGAAGAGCGCATTGAACCCAATGGCGGTGTTTTGAACGCCGGTGGTGTTGAGGAGGAGCGCATGGAAACCAATGGCGGTGTTGAATGTAGACGTGCCCTCGGTGATGATGTTTGGATTGGGTGTTCCTGGAGGCCCGTCTGGCCCTGCCGGTCCCTCTGGTCCCACTGCACCAATCGTCACATCCATAGCAGACATTTGTCCCATCCCCATACCACTGGAAACAACCAGTACATAAGTCCCCGGGTCTCTGGGTGTCAGCGCAGCCTCGATGAACATATTGGTGTTGGTTGACGAGTTCACCACCAGCTCCTCCAGCATACCGGAGTCGGTGCCTAGGAATACCTGGGGGCTAGAACCAAAATTGTCGCCGGAGATGGTTAGCGTTTCGGCGTCCAAATCCGCTACCGCGTTTGTGAGGAGCGGCTCTATTGGCCCTTGGCCAAACAGCGGCACCGACGACAGAAGCAGAATTACTAGGCTGAGAAAACGAAACTTGCTTTTCATTGTTGTTCCTCCCTTTAAGGCCCTTTGTTCCTCCCGCAGCCCCAACCCCATGCCCGGTCTGCGGGGACATGAGCCACGCTAGCAGGGGTTTGAAGAGGCTGCCAATACACAAAGTGGCTCAAAGTGGCTCAAAGTGGCTCATGGGACACAAAATAGGGGGCTAGGCTTCCTTGACAGCTATAGAATCAACAAATAAGATGAGAAAGAATTTAACCCCAATTCTGTAAGTCCTGTTTATGGAAGATTCACGAGGCCAACATCCAGTTCGTCCCTCTTGGAACGATGAGGATGACCGCTTGGATTCCTGGAAGGAAATTGCCACATATCTAGAGCGCACAGTCGCCACCGTGAAGCGCTGGGAGAAAAAGGAAGGTTGTCCGGTCCGCCGCCACGTTCATGACAAACAGGCGACTGTTTACGCTTATCGCTCGGAGATCGACGCCTGGCTTACAGACCGCCGCCCTGAGCAGGAAAGAAACGGCCCGCGCCAATGGTTTGCCGCTTTCAATGGAAAACAGAAGGCGGTTGGTGGAATCGCCATCGGGACGGCGTTCGTGTTGCTGGCGACCCCGATGTGGTGGACGAAATCCGATCAGTTTGCCCCCAATGAGCCCTCACCTAGGCCACTCACCAAGTTTGTGATCACAGCGCCTCCTACTGCACCGTTGGCGCGAACAAGCACCATTGACCTAGCCATCTCCGCTGACGGAAGGCGGATCGTTTATGTCGCAGGGAGTAAGGGCAGGACGCAGCTTTTTGTGCGTCCCCTGGATGAAGTCGACGCCAGGCCAATCCCGGGCACGGAGGGCGCGGCGTCGTTTCCCTTTTTCTCACCCGATGGCGAGTGGGTGGGATTTTTTGCCGACGGCAAGCTCAAGAAGGTTTCGCTCATGGGAGGGCCACCCATAACGATTTGCGAGGCTGGGTCTGGGTGGCTTGGGGGGGCTTGGAATGCTCAGGACACGGTTGTTTTCTCGGCTGACCGAGCCCTCTACCAAGTCTCGGCCGCTGGAGGTAAGCCGGAGAGCCTGGCCACCCCCGACCCAGAGAAGGGCGAACGTGGCTATTATTGTCCGAAGTTCCTGCCCAATGGGAAGGCCCTACTCTTCGACGTCGGAGTCGGGAATAGCCCCCGCCAGATCAGGGTGCTTTCGCTGCAGACAGGCGAGCAAAAGGTCGTGGTGCAGAAGGGCATCAATGCTTATTACGCACCTACGGGGCACTTGGTCTATCAGCAGGGGCGGACCGGCGGACCGAACCGAACCCTGATGGCTGCGCCGTTTGATCTCGGTAGGCTGGAGGTAACGGGGAACTCCGTCCCAATCCTAGAGGGGATCAGAAGGGTAGACTACGCCTTGTCCGTCGAGGGAACGCTCGTGTATGTCCCGGCCAGCCGCCTCCGGTCCGGCCAGTACAGCCTGGTTTGGGTGGATCGTGAGGGAGGGGAACGTGTGGTGAGCCGGAAGGATCGGAAATACCTAAGTCCCCGGATCTCGCCAGACGGAAAGCAGATTGCACTCACCATTTTTAACGAAGAAGAGACTGGGTACAACATATGGATCTACGATTTGGAGGCTGATTTCCTCAGGCGTCTAACGTGGAAGGGAGATACAAACGCGAGGCACGCTTGGACGCCAGACGGTAAGTGGATTACCTTCGTCTCCAACCGGGACGGCCCAACGAATCTGTACCGCAAGCGGGCCGATGGCAGTCGGCCTGCTGAGCGCCTAGTCAGTTTTGAAGGTCAATTTGCTGTTGTTGACCCGCGGTGGTCGCCCGATGGGAGTGTATTAGCCTTCTCCAATTGGGTTGACATTTGGTTTGTTCCGATGGATGCCGACAGAGTACCTCAGCCGTTAATCACTTCGCCCGGTGCTCAACGTGCCCCTGTCTTCTCCGCCGACGGCCAGTGGCTGGCCTATGTTTCGGATGAGACCGGTGGGAATCACGTGTATGTACGGCCCTATCCGGAACCCGACCTCAGATGGCTAGTCTCAGACGAGGAGGGCGGTGGAGAACCCGTTTGGTCACCGAATGGGAGGGAGCTGTTTTATCGCAGCCTTAGCGGCGGCAAAATGATGGCTGTACGTATTGAGACCCAACCGACTTTCAAGGCAGGCAAGCCCCGGACCTTGTTTGATGGACCGTATTTCCTCAAGTTCCCCCGGCGCAGGGATGTTCAGGACTACGACATCTCCCCGGATGGCCAACGCTTCTTGATGATTAAGGAAGAAAAGTCAGCGCCAACCCAGCTCAACGTCGTCGAGAACTGGTTTGAAGAACTCAAGCGGCTGGTGCCGACGGGGTGAGTAGCAGTCCTGAAGAGCACTTCCGTTAAAACAGGATCTTCAGATTCAATTGACTGATTCTCATGCCTCCGGCGATTCCTTCGATGCTGCCGAAGCGACTTCGACTCAGGTTGCTTCGCGGACCGCCCGTGTTCACGTGATTGAAGGCGTTCATCCAGTCCCATCGAAACCGCAGCGTCACGTCTTCCATCAACTTGAAATCTTTTCCAAAGGAGACATCCATCGTCCAGAATCCGGGCCCGCTGATCAATGACCGATTGGCATTTCCAGGCCGAATGGGAATCCCCTGGTCGTTTAGTGGGACCTTCGCGAAAGCATCTGGGTTCCAAAACTGCAGCGTGTCCGCGAAATCATCCAATCTCGCCCGGTCAAGGTCTACAACGTCCGCTCGGTTGATGAATCGTCCTCCGTTTTGCCTGACGCCGATGGGAGTTCCAGTTTGGGCCCGAAAGATCCCTGAAAATGTCCAGCCTCCAAGGACATTGCGCGCCGCGCCCCCAGAGGGTCTCGGAAGACGGTAGTACCAGTTCGAAGTGAAGTTGTGCTCAATATCCGCCGGAGTGCGGCCACGAGCCAGTTTGGGATTGAAAAATTCCTGACAGCATACACCGTTGTCACGTACTCCTCCGGTGGCCGTGTCGGCACCGCTTGTGGCCAGTCCTCGTCCATAGGCATAAGTGACGCCGTAGGCCAGATTCCCGGTGAAGCGTTTCCGCAGGCTGACCTGCAGGGCGCTGTACACGCTTTGCTGCGAGTCATCCATGTAAAAACCACCCCCCAGCTTCGGGTTGGGCCGCAAACTGGTCGTGCGGTCGGGCTCATTTACGGCCCGCTCCAGCATAAAGTGCACCCCTCGCTGGCCCACGTAATCGATCTCCAGCACCGTATCCGGCACGATCTCACGCTGAATGCCCAGCGTATAGTTCATGCTGTAGGGGGCATCGAGGAAAGGGTTGTAACTGCTAGGGTTGAAAATCTCGGCGGTGGCCCGGGGAATGACAATCTGGCGGGCGTCTTCGTTCAGCACACCCAATCTCAAACCCAGTTCATCTATCTCGCCCCCCGAAAAGGCGACGCGCGAAGGCACAAGCGGTTCCCCCACCCCGCGTCGGAATGACCCAATGATGTCGCTGGCAAACATCATGCCGAAGCCGCCCCGAATCACCGTCCTGCCCTCGCCGTCCGGATTGAAGTTGAAACCGAAGCGGGGTGCAAGGTTCAGGGGATCGTGCTTGAACGGCTTGGATGGAGGCAGTGGCGGCCCAAAGTCGAACAGGGCCCAGTTTTGGGGAGGCGTGGAGTTAAAGAATGTCACCTCACGGTCCCCGGTGGGAAGGTCTCCACCGTCGCGCCGACTGGCAGTGAAATTGGAAATGAAGTCATAGCGAAGCCCCAGGTTCAGCGTCAGCTTGGGACGTACTCTCCAGTCGTCCTGAAGGAAGAAACCAAATTGAAACATTCTGCCATTGTGGTTGGGCGCTCCAAAGGTATAGAGCACCCGCCGGAGCCTATTGGCCAGAAAGTCGTCCGTGGTATTGAACAAGAGGCGAGGGACCTCGGGGTTCGTCCAATTTCCGGCTTTGTAGCGGTAGGAGCCACCAAACTTGACATGGTGATTTCCCCCGATGTAGCCGATCTTCTGGTCGATATTGTAGACGTCTGCGTCCGAAGTCAGTACTTCGCCTCGGAGGGTTGAAAAACTATCAGTCCTAACCCATGGCAGGCGACGCCCGAAGGGTGCTCTTTCAGGCAAGACAGGGTCCCGCTGCTCATCAAAGAACCTCTCCGACCGAAACTGAGTAATCCGGCTGTATCCAAAGCGGCTTTCAAAAACCCAGCGGCCGGTACTCTTGTCCCAGCTGCCGGCCAGTCGGTTGCTGTTGTCGAGCCACCTGCGATCACCCTCGGCAACGACTGCAGGCCGATTAAAAGACGGATCCAACCGGTTCCAGGTGAAGGCCAGGTGGCTCTCATCCACGAAGTGCACATCACCCTTAAACAGGAAAGTATCGTCCTCAGCTTCCAGTGGCCGAGCCGTTCGGAAAAGGCCACCCAGGGGATCGCCACTGGGGTTATTGGGAAACGGCAGGGGGGCAAAGATTAATTGCAGAATCTGCTTTTCCCGATCATCGAAATTGGGAGACGCCAAAGCTTGATCCCTGGCCAATTGGGTGGGAACATCCTGCCGTCTCACTAGGCCGCGTCTCTCCTCATATCCCTCGTAGGCCAAGAAGCCGAAGGCCTGATCGAAAATGCCCAGACCCCTACGGATGATGGGAAAGCCGACAGAACCGCCGAACTGGTTGTACACCACCTTGGGCTTGCTGCTCAAAAAGGGATGTTGCGCGTTCAAGCCTTGGGTCTCGTACAGGTGAAACACCGAACCGTGAATCTCGCTCGTGCCCGCTTTGGTGATGATATTGACTTGTCCGGACACCGTATTGCCGTACTCGGCCGGCAGGACTCCTTTTATAATCTGCACCTCCTGTATCCCCTCGATACTGATCAGATCGATGTTGTTTCTTCCAGAATAGAGCGAGATCAAGTTCCCTTCCGAGTATCCGCTGGCTTCAATCCCGTCCATGGTATAAACGGTGCCATGTATGCCCGTGCCATTGAGCCGCGCGAACCTGTTTCCACGCCCACTGACAACGGTCACTGCAGGGTTGAGCATCAGCAGGTTGGTGATATTGCGATTTATATTGGGAAGAGTTTGGATTTGTATTTCAGCCAGTCCCCCTCGCTGCTCAGAGCCGACCGTATCCACCATCGTTGCGCCGCCTTGCACGGTTATTGTCTCGCTCACCTGGCCGACCTGCAGCACAAACGTCCTGCGAACGTCTTGAGCGGATTCGACGATCAGGTTCGTCTGCTCGTAAGTCCTGAAGCCCGGCATTTCGATTTTCAGCGTGTAGCTGCCGGGAGGCAATGAAGGGACGACAAAGAAACCCGTCTCGGTCGTAACCGCACTCCTGACGACTCCTGTGGCTTCGTTGCTCACCGTCACATCGACTCCGGGAAGCACCCCGCCAGTCTCATCCTGAACTACACCGCCCAGAGATCCCGTGGTTCTCTGGGCCCAAGACGGGGTTACCACCCCAACTACAACAAGCATGAGTGCTACGGATAACACTGGAAACCAACAGCTTCTTGGTCTGCGACTTTTCATCTTTCTGTCATGCGGAGGAAGGTCCTTTAAAGAGAAGACCTTCCAGTAGGTTTCTTAATTCACCGAACTTCCCAGAATGGCTGTGATTTTGCAGTACAGGGCTCAAAAACATTTGTGTCCAGATCTTGATTCTG
>JALLOL010000107.1 GCA_027717875.1 Acidobacteria bacterium AH-259-L09
TCGGGTAGCGCCCGTTCTCAGAACGAAGATAGTCGTTGACCTTTCAGCTCTCAAGACGGAAAATCACCCGACGTGCATCCCCTTTGGATCCTTCTGACTGGAATGATTGTGGTAGTAGGCGGGGTGCTCTTGCTGCGTCTGCACGCTTTCTTGGCCCTGCTGCTGGGAGCATTGGTCGTCTCTGTGGTGACCCCGCCTGGAGCCATCGAGCAGTTCGCCCTCGAAAAAGGAATGAGTGCCATCGCGGCCAAGCAGTTGTCAGAAGCGACAATTGGGGAGCGCGTAGCGCAGGGCTTTGGCAGGACCTGCGGTCAGATCGGCATCATCATTGCGATGGCCTCGATCATCGGGACCTGTTTGCTAAAGAGCGGGTCGGCGGATCGCATTGTCCGCTCAACTCTGAATTTATTGGGTGAGCGCCGAGCGCCTTTTGCTTTCCTTGGCAGTGGATTCCTGCTTGGAATTCCGGTGTTTTTCGACACTGTTTTCTATCTAATGATTCCCCTTGGTAAAGCGATGCGGATGCGGACAGGTAAGAACTATCTTCTTTATGTTTTGACCATTGTTGCTGGTGCTACCATGGCTCACTCCCTGGTACCGCCTACTCCCGGCCCTCTGTTTGTTGCCCACGAACTTGGTGTGGACCTCGGTCTGATGATCCTGGGAGGATGTGTGGTTGGTCTTTTTACCTCCACTCTTGGATATTTTTATGCTCACTGGGCGAACCGCGTTTGGGAGATCCCTTTGCGGGAATCAGAGGAATCTTTACGGGAACTGGATGAGCTTTCGCAGCGCGAAGAGAGCCAATTGCCGCCCATCTGGCTGTCGGTACTCCCCATCCTTTTGCCAGTGATTTTAATCGCCACCGATACGGGGCTTGGCTCGATATCGGCTGGAGCTCCGACCCAGGCCTCCGGGTGGCAGGGCGGTTTAATTAGGTTGATCATCACCCTCGGCGACAAGAACATTGCCCTGGTCCTGGCAGCTCTGATCGCCCTGGCCACGTTATTGAAAATGACATCAGCTCAGGAGACGGTTGGGGCTATTCGAACCGGGTTGATGAGTGCGGGAGTGATCATCTTAATCACTGCTGCAGGGGGGGCCTTCGGCGGTGCTCTCCAGCAAACTGGGATTGGCAGTTCGATTCAGAGGCTCTCTACGACTTACCAAGTGCCAGTGATTCCACTGGCTTTTGTGCTCACCGCCCTGATAAGAACAGCCCAGGGGTCAGCCACCGTTGCCATGATCACCGCGGCAGGAATCTTCGCAGGCATGGCGGACCCCGTGCAATTGGGGTTTCATCCACTGTATCTTGCCCTGGCAGTTGGATGTGGATCAAAACCCATCTGGTGGATGAATGACAGTGGGTTTTGGGTTGTTTCTCAGATGAGTGGGATGACAGAGAGGGAAAGTCTGAAAACTCTCACACCTTTCAGCGTGCTGATGGGCGTCATGGGACTCATTGTCATTATGATTGGGGCCGCGCTGTTTCCTCTGGTGTGACGGCTGGCGGACCCGCTGACAACTGACAACTGACAAGTAGCGGCTCACCAGAGCATATGCCGTGTCCCACCATTGTCGACTTAAGACTCAAGACCAAAGGTTTCAGCAATTATTTCCGTCATTTGTCAGCTATCTGTTGCTTGTCAGTTCTCAGCTGTCAGCTGACAAGCTTTTCTTGACACACTGGCTCGCTACAATAACGTATCTCGAACCGAAGACCTGAATTGCAAGCTTATTGACTGGACTCCGAGCTGGCAATGAAAAACATCGGATTCATTTCGACCCGCATCGCCGGCACCGACGGAGTCTCGCTGGAAATCGGAAAGTGGTCAGCCGTCTTGGAACGCAACCACTACCACTGCTTTTATTTTGCGGGACTTTGCGACCGACCAGCGGAGAAGTGTTTTTTGGTGGACGAGGCTCATTTTGAGCATCCTGAGGTCAAAAAGATCACTGACGCCAGCTTTGGTAAACGCCGCCGAGATAAGGAAATAAGTGAGCTCAGCCAGCGGATCAAAGATTACCTCAAAGAAAAGATTTACCAGTTCACGGAACACTTCGAAATCCAGCTCCTGATTGCTGAAAACGCTCTGGCCATTCCCATGAACATCCCTCTCGGTCTGGCCATTACCGAGTTTGTTGGCGAAACTGGGTTCCCCACCATCGCTCACCACCACGATTTCTTTTGGGAGAGAGACCGTTTTTTGGTGAACTGCGTTTCGAACTATCTTACTGCCGCATTTCCGCCTGATTTGCCCACCCTTCGGCATGTGGTGATCAATTCGTTGGCGGGCCGTCAGCTCAGCTACCGCAAAGGTGTGCCTAACATCCTCATTCCAAATGTTTACGATTACACCTCGCCGCCTTTCCCGGCCGACGATTATTGCCGGGATCTGCGCAAGGAGATCGGATTGTCTGAAGACGATCTGTTTATTTTGCAGCCCACTCGGGTTGTCCCTCGCAAGGGTATCGAACTGGCCATCTATACAGTCTACAGTCTGCGATTAAAAAATCCGGTTCTGGTTATTTCTCACGCCAGCGGAGACGAAGGCGACATCTATTACCGTCACATTAAAGAGTACGCCAACCAGTTTGGTGTTAAACTAGTTTCGATCGATCACCTGGTGGGTTCTCAGAGAAGAGTCAAAAAAGATGGACAAAAAATTTACACCATAGGAGATGTGTATCAGAGTGCGGATTTGGTTACCTATCCGTCCAGTTACGAGGGATTTGGGAACGCGTTTCTGGAAGCGATTTACTACCGCAAGCCGATTGTGGTCAACCGTTACTCCATTTACGTCGTGGACATCGAGCCGAAGGGATTTGACGTGATCGCTTTTGACGGACTGGTTTCGCGCGATACCATTGAGCAGATTCGCATGGTTTTAAACGACGCTAGCCGTGCTGGGAAGATGGTCGAGAAGAATTACCAGCTGGCCCTGCGCTATTACTCCTACGAGGTCTTAGAAGAAGACCTCAGGCACCTGATCCGTCAGTTTAACCGCCACGGGCACTAGTAGCACTTGGGTCGTCCTTTTTTGGATATAACCCAAACTTCTGGTGCCGACAAATACGTGGGAGGTGACTTCCTTGAATATTGCTCTCTTGCATTACTCCTGCCCTCCTGTTGTCGGGGGAGTCGAGGAAGTGGTTCACCAACAGGCTTCCCTTTTCCACCGCTATTTTCACAATGTGAAGGTTCTGGCGGGCCGTGGAAAACAGTTGACGACGGACTTTCCGGTGGAGATCAATCCCTTGCTCGGCTCGCGCTGCCCACAGATACTGAAAGTACACCAGGCATTACTGGAGTCCGGGAACCGCCGTGAGCTGGATTGCTCGGTGCGAGACATTCATCAATATCTCAACACAGCTCTGGAAGGGTTTGATGTGCTGATTGCTCACAACGTCCTGACGATGCGCTATAATCTGCCCCTGACTCTGGCTTTGGCTCGCCTGGCCGCCCAAGATCTTTGGCCCTTGGTCAGTTGGAACCACGACTCACCGTATTTCTACTCGGGCTACCCCGACTATCTGGACGAACCTCCCTGGAATGTGCTGAAACGACCCTTGGAGAAAGTTCACTATGTGGTGATTTCTGAAAGCCGGTGCGTAGAGTTTTCCAAGCTGTATGAGACAGCTGATCTGATTCACATCGTACCCAATGGAATTGATCCGATCGCTTTTTTTCAGCTGGATCCTTTAACGGTGCGCTTGATCCAGGAGCAGCGGCTTTTCGAAGTAGATTTTCTAATGGTTCAACCCACGCGCCTTCACCCGCGCAAGAACATCGAACTTTCGATCCGAGTGACCCGTGCCCTTCACGAGCGAGGAGTGCAGGCCCGCCTGCTGGTTACTGGCGCCTACGATGCCCATGGACCGGAGACCATAGAATACTACCAAAAGCTGCGCAGCCTCTCCCAGCAGCTGAGTATCGAAAGGGACGTTTTGATCATGGCCGAGTACTTTTTCAAAAGCGGCCAACAGCTAACGCCCGATCGCATCACCATGCGAGACCTCTACTTGATTGCGGACCTGATCTTCCTACCCAGCCTTCAGGAAGGTTTCGGAATTCCCTTGTTGGAGTCTGGGATGATCAGGGTCCCGGTGGTGTGCTCGGATATTCCCGCTTTCCGGGAGCTTGGACAGGAGGATGTTTGCTTCTTCAAACTGGATGAGAGCGCGGAAGCGATCGCCGGCAAGATTCTGAATTTCCTGGCTGGCCTGAAATCTCGGCGCCTCTTTCGCAGGACTATCAAGAATTACGTCTGGGACAATATCTATCACAGCCGACTGCTCCCCCTGTTGGAGCAAATCCAGAACAAAACGTAGTTCGAACTTAAATGGCTTCCTGTCCTCATTTGATTCCCCTCTTTGAAGCGCGGCACCCGCCCTATTACATCGGCGGAATTCTACGGATTAGCCTTTGGAGATTCGATTGTGGTGATCGGTGGAAGACCTCTTAGAAGTGGGTCATCGATGGAGTGCTGCCATTCGATCAATCGCTTTTGCAGTTGGTCGCGAATCTGCTGATAAGCCGGATTCCGATAGAGATTTTTCGTCTCTTCCGGATCTTCTTCCAGATTGTAAAGTTCATGCAGGAAATTCGCAAAGTAGTGCCGCACCAGTTTCCATTTCGGGGTACGAATCATGCGCATAAAAGCCAGGCCGTTGTTGTGCAAATCGTATTGGCCGAAGATCGTGTCCCGCCAGGGAATCTTTTGACCGCGCAGCAAGGGAGAGAAATCGGTCCCGTCCAGCTCAATACTCGCCGGCACAGGAATGTTCAGCATTGCCAGCACCGAGGGGAAAATGTCGATGTTCGAAACCCCTTCTTTGATCTCGGTGCCCTCCTTTACGACGCCGGGCCAGCGGATGATCAACGGGACCAGGATGGAGTACTCGAACATGTTCGGTCGTTTTGGACCCCGCACGCCGCCCGCGATCCAGAACGCATTGCCTTTGCTGTTCACTGTGTGGTGTCCAATCATGTAGCCGTGGTCACTGGTGAACAGGACAATGGTCTTGCGGGTGAGACCGAGTTCGTCGAGTTTGCTCAGAAGGCGGCCTAAGTTGCGATCAATGGAGTGAATGCTGGCATAGTAGTCTCGGGTCCAGCGCTTGATTTGTGCAATGTCCACTCCTGATTCCCCAGGAACGGTGGGACTCAAGTCCTGAAAAGGGGAAGAATCCTCTTTGGGAACCGGGGCATAGGGTGAATGAGGGGCTCTAAAGTGAAGCAGAAGAGCAAAGGGCCGCGTTCGGTTGGGTTCGATAAAGTGGATTGCATCATCGACCAGTAAATCAGGAAGCGGGCCTTTGAGCTGTCGGTTTTCTCCTTCCACTTCCAGCGTAGGGTCCATCGGTCGGTTGCCCCCACCGAGGAAGCCGAAAAAGTGGTCAAAACCCCGTCGTGTGGGGTGAAATTTGGGCTTTGTTCCCAAATGCCATTTACCAAGAAGTGCCGTCGCATAGCCGTGCTGCTGCAAAACTGCAGGCCATGTAACGGTCGAAGGAGGAAGCCCTAATCCGGCATCGGACTCGATGGGTGCGATCCAGTCGGTAATGCCCAGCCGGGAAGCGTAGCGCCCGCTTAAGAATGAAGCCCGACTGGGTGAACACACCGGAGTGGAAACGAAGGCATTCAGGAAAATTGCCCCTTCACGAGCCAGGCGATCCATGTTCGGAGTAATGATTTCCTGGTTTCCATAGGCGCCCAGCCCCCAACGCGCTTGGTCGTCAGTGACGATGGAGATGATGTTGTAGGGTTGAGATTCAGTTGTGCTCTGTGACCACCCGGTCGAGACCGCCAAAAAGCCGAGGAGTAAGATCACCCGGGTCAAGTTTTTCAAAGTCAAATCCATGATCAGCTAATAAGAATGGATTCCGTTATGAATGAGTTCGTAATCTCGAGTGAGGCTAACAGTAGAAGACCAAAACCAGGATGTCAAGCTGCCATGAGTTCTTGCGAGTTTGCCGGTGCCGGCAGTTATTCTAAGCCAGTTGGGCTCTCCTACTCTTGACCTGTCTTCTCGACCGAACTATCTTCCGTGATAGAATGCGACCTGGAGGGTCAGGGGGTTGGGGTCTGACCCCGTGAGAGAGGAGGAACAACCATGTTAACTCTATCGACCAGCCGCCGCGGTTTTCTAATGAGTATTGCTGCCTTGGCCAGTCTTCGCGGTACAGGTACGGTTTCTGCCGGTGACGATTCGGGAGACATCAAGCTCGGTGTCGCCAGCTATTCCTTACGCAAGTTTGCCCGCAAAGATGCCATTGCCATGGTCAAGGCACTCGGGACCCGCTATGTCAATGTGAAAGCATTCCATCTGCCCTACGAAAGCTCGGGAGCCGAACTGGCTGAGGGCCGGCGGGACTTTGAGGATGTCGGATTGATCATCGTGGGGGGCGGTACCATCTCCCTGAAGAAAGACGATGACGACGATATTCGCAAGTATTTCGAATATGCCAGGATTTGCGGGATGTCTTTGATGGTCATTGCTCCAACGCACCAGACGATGCCAAGAATTGAAAAATTTGTGAAGCAGTATGACATCAAGGTGGCAGTGCACAACCACGGGCCTGAGGATCCGAACTTCCCAAGGCCACAGGACGCTCTCAAGATCGCGAAAAGCATGGATCGGCGGGTGGGACTCTGCATTGACGTCGGCCACACGGCAAGAACCGGCGTAGACGTCGTGGAGTCCATCGCAGAAGCGGGAGAGCGGTTACTAGACATGCATGTGAAAGATCTGCGCTCCTTCTCCGACAAAGCAAGCCAGTGTGCGGTTGGAGAAGGCCTAATGCCCGTAGCTGATATCTTTAAGCAGCTCAAGAAAATGAACTATCAGGGGCACGTCAATCTGGAGTATGAGATCGAGCCGGAGAATCCCCTTCCCGGAATGAGGCAGTCCTTTGCTTACATGAGAGGCGTATTGGCGGGGATAAAGGCCTAGCCCCAATACTGTTCACTTAATGTCAGGGGGCCAGCGCTTGAGACTGGCTTCCATCTCTTTTCCGAACTCGTCCATCTGCGCTCTGAGACGGGTCACGATCTCGGGGTACTGATCGGCCAGGTTGTACATCTCTGAAGGATCGAGGTCTAGATCGTAGAGCTCCGGGCTGGGATCTTGTGGGATGTCTTCCCTGAGATGGTTGGACAATCTGAGCTTCCACTTCCCTTTGCGAATCCCCTCCAGTGTCTCTCCTCTATAGTAATAAAAGGAGTCACGTGGAGGTTTTGTACCTCCCTCTAGAAGGGGCATGATGTTTTTGCCGTCGACAGGCCGGTCCCTGGGAATTTCTGCCCCAGCAAGGATCAGAAAGGTGGTGTAAAGGTCCATGGTGGATGCCATTTCGGCGGACACCTGAGCCGGTGGAATTCGCGAAGGCCATCGGGCGATAAAGGGCACTCTCACACCCCCTTCGTAAGTACTCCCTTTCCATCCCCGGAGAAGTCCAGCCGATCCGGCGTCCCACTGTTTAACCAGGTCTTGTCGGAACATCCGATCGGGCATGTGAAGCCAGGGACCGTTGTCGCTGGTGAAAACCACCAGGGTATTCTCATCGAGCCCTTCCTGCTTGAGCACCTCTAGAATGCATCCCACGCTCCAGTCGATCTCCTCCACCACATCGCCGTAGAGTCCGCGACGTGAGCGGCCAGAGAACGATTCGGAGGCATGAAGAGGAACATGGACCATGGTGTAGGCCAGGTAAAGGAAAAAAGGACCATCTTTTGATTCTGTAATGAATTTGACCGCTTCCTCGGTATAGCGTTTGGTCAGCGTGGCCTGCTTGACCGGATATTCAATCGGCTGGGTATCTCTCCAAAGCTTGAGCGGGACATCGGTCTGAACCCAGGGAGGCTGCATGTCGTTGCTGTAAAGCAGGCAAAAGTATTTGTCAAAGCCATTGGACGTGGGAAAAAACTTTTCCTCTTGATGCCCGAGATGCCACTTGCCGATGGCAATGGTCCGGTAGTTTTGGCTCTTGAGAGCTTCCGCTAAGGTGATCTCGGAAGCAGGGATTCCGCGCGCAGCTCCCGGCCCGAGAACACGTGGAAGTCCTGAACGCAGGGGATAGCGGCCTGTCAGCAGTGCCGCTCGCGAGGGGGTGCATGAAGGAGCAGCGTAGAAGGAAGTCAGCTTAATACCTTCTTGGGCCATTTTGTCGAGATGAGCGGTCCTAATCGTGGGATGGCCAAAACAGCCCAGGTCTCCGTAACCCAAATCATCGGCAAACAGCAGGACCAGATTGGGCGGATCGGCCTCCGGAGAGAGGTCGAGCATGGCAGAGATGACAGCCAAGGCCATGAAACTGAAGATGATTCCTTTTCTCATTTCTTCCTCTTTCTTATGCTTTTGAGCAAAACAC